>NZ_DALZDK010000035.1:0-58850 GCF_031978665.1 Niallia sp.
GACGTCGCCAGGCACGAATGAAACAAGCATCTCCTTTGTGAGATGCTTGTTTTTTACTATCTATTAGTCCCTAGCGATTGGGGTTGTTTTAAGCTTGGCGTCTTTCTTGTAAAATTCGAGCTTTTCCCATTTGATAAACAAAAAACTGGTATTTTGGATCACTGGTTTTTGTGTTGACTATTTCTCTCTCACAGTCCATACATATAAAGGATTGAAAGAGATGAATTCCTTCTAATTTATTCTTTTCACAGATGAGACATTTTTCCCCTAGGATTGATTGGGTATTATAATATTTCCCCATTTTCTCCACCTCCATAGCAACTATTTTAACCATTTTAGCAATCATTCATACATTGATTCTGAAAGTCTATTAATCATCTAAAACTCATTAAACGAGCATGTTTAGAGAAAGGAAATGATGACATAGTAAAAAAAGTGATAAAATATATAGAGTGAAAAAAGAAAAGAGGAATAAAATTGCAAGAAAAAACACCTTTATATTCTAAACTCTTACAGTTTCAGTCGGAAGATAATATATCTTTTCACGTACCTGGCCATAAGAATGGAGAATTGATCCCTAATAATGAAGAGGCATGGAAAGGGGATTTATGGAAATTTGATGTTACGGAACTTAATGATCTAGATGATTTGCATGCTCCAACGGGTGTTATTAGAGATGCAGAAAAACTATTAACAGATTTTTATGGAGTAAAAAAAAGCTATTTTTTAATAAATGGAAGTACTGTCGGAAACTTAGCAATGATACTATCCACTTTAAGAGAAGGGGATAAAGTATTTGTTCAAAGAAATAGTCACAAATCAATAATGAATGGCATAAAGCTTGCGAAAGCACAACCAATTTTACTTAGTCCTGATTATGCGGAAGAATGGAAAGTGGAAACAGTCGTTTCAGTAAAAACCATTGAGCAAGCAATTGCGCAATTCCCTAAAGTGAAAGTACTCATTCTAACTTCTCCTAATTATTATGGTATGGTTGGAAATTTAGAAGAAATCATTCAATTAGCGCATGCCAACGGAATTTGTGTATTAGTAGATGAAGCGCATGGTGCACATTTTATCGGAAACAATAATTTTCCGCCATCAGCTGTTCAGCTAGGAGCAGATATAGTTGTTCAGTCTGCACATAAAACTCTCCCTGCCTTAACAATGGGAGCATATTTACACTATAATACTGACTTCATCCAGCAAGATGAAGTAAAATATTATCTAGAGATATTGCAGTCGAGCAGCCCTTCTTATTTAATCATGGCCTCCTTAGATAAAGCTAGACATTATTTAGCTACGTATAGTATAGAGGATTGGGAGTATCTCCAAAAAACACTTACTCATTTTCGTAATGAGTTGCAATTGATTCCGCAGATAAAAGTGTTAACGTATCCTTACAAAGGGGACCCTTTGAAAATTACTGTTCAATCAGCAACAAATAAAAGTGGTATTGAACTTCAAAAGCAGTTGGAAAAGGAAGGAGTCTATACAGAATTAGCTGATTCTAATAATGTTCTATTTGTTTTTCCATTGTTGAAAAAGGGGATAGTCTTCCCTTTAAATGGGGTAATTACTAAAATTAAAAAGGCGTTTTCTGAAAATGGATCTAAAATTTCCTATGAAAGGGAAGTACCAACATCTATAAAAAAAAGTGCGGATATAGTAGAATTAAAACTTAGTGAAAAAGAGCAAGGATTACGAAGCAAAAGGGAAGTATCATTAAATGATGCCATACATGCTGTTTGTGCAGAAACAATTATTCCATATCCACCAGGAATACCTATCTTAATCCCTGGAGAGGAAATAACGGAATATCATATCAATCAAATAAAGAATTTATTAAAGGATGGAGCACGATTTCAAGGCAGTCCATCTATTTATGAACATAAAATTAATATTTTTGAGAAATGACCGCTTTAGGAGGACAACAAGGTGACAAAAGGGCTTTTTATTACATTAGAAGGACCAGAGGGAGCAGGGAAAACAACGATTATAGATATGTTGTTAAACTATTATCAGGAACAAGAGAAGAAGATTATAAAGACAAGGGAGCCAGGTGGTATCCCTATTTCAGAAAAAATTAGAAGCATCATATTAGATCCAAAACATACGGAAATGGATGCTAGAACAGAAGCTTTACTTTATGCTGCTGCAAGAAGGCAACATTTAGTAGAGAAAGTAATACCAGCTCTTCAAAGTGGGGCGATTATTCTATGTGACCGGTTTATTGATAGCTCATTGGCTTATCAAGGGTTTGCTAGAGGAATTGATATGGAGGAAATTTGGCAGATCAATCAATTTGCTATTGGAGATGTGATGCCTGAGCTAACGATTTATTTTGATTTAGATCCACGAGTTGGCTTAGCAAGAATCAATAATACTAGTGGTAGGGAAATTAATCGCCTAGATTTAGAAAAGATAGAATTTCATGAATTAGTGCAGCAAGGCTATTATAGGGTAATAGAGAAGTTTCCAGAGAGAATTGTTAAAGTAGATGCATCGAAATCTTTAGAGCAGGTTTTTCATGATACGATAGACATTATTAATCGTTTTCTAAAGTAACATTGGTTCATTCTAATATAATACTCCACTGTAAATAGATTAGCTCGAAAGAGAAGAAGACAGCGCGCTTTAGGAATTATTTTTTCTTTCAGCTGTTTGTTTTTATATTTATTGCTATAATAGGAACAAGTTAAAAAATCATTCGGAAACTATAATAAGGGGCGGGATAAAATTGAAATTAATTCTGACAGTCATTCAAGATAAAGATAGTAATAAATTGCTTAATGCACTTGTTGAAAATAATTTTAGAGCTACAAAGCTTGCAAGTACTGGCGGATTTTTGAAATCTGGAAATACCACCTTTATGATAGGAACGGAAGATATACGAGTGGAAAAGGCAATGCAAATCATTAAAGAGAATTGTCAATCACGAGACCAATTAGTAGCACCTGTTTCTCCAATGGGCGGAAACGCGGATTCCTATGTCCCTTATCCAGTGGAAGTGGAAGTTGGAGGAGCCACTGTCTTTGTATTACCTGTGGAGCAATTTAAGCAATTTTAAATCATACATTGGTTAATTGACTGTTAGCGATGTGCTTTTTGTTAAAAGCCATCGCTGATGGCACCTTTTTAGTAGGAAGTAGAACGTTCTTCAGGAGGAAGAATATGAAGATTAATAAAGACATTCGAATCAATCCGGAAGGGACTAGAATAGAAGCCAAGGGCAGTCTAGGTGGTTCGAAATTTCAAGGATATGTCCAACAGCAAAATGAGAAATTAAAGGTTGAGCAACTTCAAACTTTAATGAAAAACATCGATGATATCGGCAATAGGTTGGGTAGGTCGCAAAATCTAAAGGATTTGACTAAATATAAATCCCTAGTCAAACAGTTTGTAAAGGAAGCTGTTGAATTTGGGATGGAAGTAAAAAAAGATAGTTCTTGGGATCAGTTTGGTCAAGGCAGAGATTTAAGTGTTGTACATGTCATTGATGATAAATTAGTGGAATTAACAGAAGAAGTAATCACTAAAGAGAAAAACAGTTTGAATATTTTGGATAAAATTGGTGAAATTAAAGGTTTGCTGATTAATATATATACGTAATGGAGTGATTGTCTTGACAAGAACATGGGAACAGCTTGAACGGACACAACCCATTGTTTTAAAGATGCTGAAAAATAGCTTAAAAAAAGAACGACTAGCACATGCCTACCTTTTTGAGGGAATGAAGGGAACAGGTAAAAGGGATATAAGTCTTGTTCTCACAAAGAGTATTTTATGTGAAAATAGTATAGAAGGATATGTTCCATGTGAAACATGTTCTAATTGCAAGCGGATAAATAATGGAAATCATCCAGACGTTCATTTGCTGGAGCCAGATGGATTATCAATAAAAAAACATCAGATACAGAGTCTACAAGAGGAGTTCTCGAAAACTGGAGTAGAGTCAAAGCAAAAGGTATACATTCTTGTTCATGCAGATAAAATGACCACAAATGCAGCTAATAGTTTGCTGAAATTTTTGGAGGAACCTAATGCGGAAACAACTGCCATTCTATTAACCGAACAAATTCAGCAAATATTGCCGACCATTTTGTCTCGGTGTCAGGTTCTTTCATTTACGCCATTATCTCCAGATGAAATGGCAAAAGAACTAGTAAGAAATGGAATTAAACCGAATGAAGCTCCTTTACTTGCGCAAATTACCAATAGTTTTGAAGAAGCATTGACTCTCAGTACGGATGAATGGTTTGTACAAGCACAAAAAATAGTGGTAAAATTATATGAGGCTCTTAAAGGAGCTCCATTAGAAGCATTGGTAGCTCTTCAAAGAGACTGGTTTTCGCATTTTAAAGAAAAAGATCAGTTTGATAGAGGGCTCGACTTATTATTGCTACTATATAAAGATTTATTATATATACAGCTTGGCAAGCACGATCAGATTGTATACGTTAGCGAAAAGGAACGGTTAGATACTTATGCATTAAGAACTTCTAACAAACGCATAACGGAACAAATGACAGCTATTTTTGAAGCAAAGCGAAAGCTGCAGGGGAATATGAATCCACAGTTATTGATGGAGCAGCTAGTGCTAAAGCTGCAGGAGGGATCTTCAGTTGTATGATGTTGTAGGAATCCGCTTTAAAAAAGCTGGAAAAATATATTATTTTGATCCGAATGAATTAATTATTCAAAAAGGAGACTTTGTCATTGTCGAGACTGTTCGGGGTGTAGAGTTCGGAAAGGTAGTAATTGGACCGAAAAAAGTAGATGAAAATGACGTTGTCTTACCTTTAAAAAAAGTATTAAGAATTGCGGATCAGAAAGATCAATTGATTGTAGAAGAAAACAAGATTGCCGCGAAAGAAGCATATGAAGTTTGCTGCGAGAAAGTGACGCTACATGAATTAGATATGAAATTAGTGGATGTAGAATATACATTTGACCGCAATAAAATAATTTTTTATTTTACTGCAGATGGTCGAGTAGATTTTAGGGAATTGGTAAAGGATTTAGCTTCCATTTTTCGAACAAGAATTGAGCTTCGTCAAATTGGAGTTAGAGATGAAGCGAAAATGCTTGGAGGCATTGGCCCTTGTGGAAGAATGCTATGCTGTTCGACTTTCTTAGGAGATTTCGAACCAGTATCTATTAAGATGGCAAAAGACCAAAACCTTTCTTTGAACCCAACAAAAATTTCTGGATTATGCGGACGATTAATGTGTTGTTTAAAATATGAAAATGACGATTATGAGGCTGCAAAGGAACTCTTACCAGACTTAGGTGATTGGATTAATACACCAGAGGGAAAAGGGAAAGTTGTAGGTTTAAATATTTTAGAACGTGTACTCCAAGTGGAAATTTCTGAACAAGAAAGAGTGCTTGAATATACATTAGATGAAATACTGCAAGAAGATGCTGTTTCAGTTCAATCCACAGATTAATGAGGTGGAAGAGTGGATAAAAAAGAAGTTTTTGAATCAGTAATAAATATGGAAAGTCAAATTGGTAATTTATATAAGCAATTAGGTGATCTTAAACAGCATGTAGCAGAGCTTATTGAAGAGAATAATAGGTTGAAGCTAGAAAATGAGAATCTAAGAAGGCATTTAGAGGATATACCAAGAGAGAAAGATTCCAAACAGGATAAACATAAAAAAAGAAACGCTAAACAAGGCAAGAATATGGAAGAGAAAAACATTGATATAGGGGAAGGGTATGATAACCTAGCAAGGCTGTATCAAGAAGGATTTCATATTTGTAATCTTCATTTTGGAAGTCCTCGAAAAGATGGTGATTGTCTATTTTGTTTATCGTTTCTTAATAAAAAATAAGGATGTCTCAGGAGGGACTCCCCGAGAAAATAAACAATACACTACTGTATTGTACGGGATGACTCTTTCTTCTTGAGACATCTCTTTTTCTATGCGAAAAATAATAAAATGGAGGTAAAAAAGAGTGGTTCCATTAATTGGAGATGAAAGATTAGATTATTTACTGGATGAACGTTTAAGAATTATTCAAAGTCCATCCGTGTTTTCTTTCTCCTTAGATGCAGTATTATTAGCTGATTTTGTATCTATTCCCTTGAAAAGGGGAACGACTGTTGATTTATGTAGTGGCAATGGTGTTATTCCACTCTTTCTGTCGCTTCGTACAGAGGGAGATATTATAGGAGTCGAGATACAGGAACGATTATACGATATGGCAAATCGAAGTATTCAGTATAATCATCTAGAAAAAAAGATAAAAATGATTCATGGTGATATTAAGGATGCTCCTAGCTTGCTTGGTTATGAGAAGTATGATGCAGTTACATGTAATCCTCCCTATTTTAAGAAGACAAATTCTATAGAAGAGATTAATATAAATGAACACTTTGCTATTGCGAGACATGAACTTCTTTGCACGTTGGAGGACACCATTAGCGTATCCAGCCAATTGGTTAAACAAGGTGGAAAAGTAGCTTTTGTCCATAGACCAGGAAGATTATTAGATATCCTTACCTTGATGAGAGCAAACCGATTAGAGCCAAAGCGTATACGCTTTGTTTATCCCAAGGAAGGGAAAGAAGCAAATATCTTGCTAATCGAGGCAATAAAAGATGGAAAACCTGATTTAAAAGTTTTACCTCCGTTATATGTTTATAAAGATGGCAACAATTATACAGAGGAAATGAGCAGAATTCTATATGGAAAGTAAGAAGCATTATTTCTATGTATTAATTTGTAACGATGGAAGCTATTATGCAGGCTATACAAATGATCTGCAAAAACGTTTAAAAACGCATAATGCAGGAAAAGGGGCAAAATATACAAGGGGTCGTTTGCCGGTGGCCATTGTTTATCATGAGGAGTTCCAAACAAAACAAGAAGCTATGAAAGCGGAATATGCTTTTAAACAGTTAGAGAGAAAGAAGAAAGAACAGTTTTTGCTGAAGGAGGTTGGTGAAGAAAATGAAGCAACAAAAAAGCTATAAAGATAAAAGCGGATCCCTATATTTAGTTCCTACTCCTATCGGAAATCTAGAGGATATGAGTTTTCGGGCAATTAGGATTCTGAAAGAGGCAGATGTTATTGCGGCAGAAGATACACGTAATACGAAAAAGCTTTGTAATTATTTTGAAATCACTACTCCAGTGGTTAGCTATCATGAGCATAATAAAGAGACAAGTGGCCAGAAGCTAATACAAGCCTTGAAAGAGGAAAAAGTAATTGCTTTAGTAAGTGATGCAGGAATGCCGACTATTGCGGATCCAGGATACGAGCTAGTGATAGAGGCTATTGAACAAGAAATTCCAGTTATTCCTCTTCCGGGAGCGAATGCAGCATTAACAGCACTTATTGCTTCGGGTCTCCCGACGCATCCTTTTTATTTTTATGGATTCCTTAATAGACAAAAGAAGGAGAAGAAAAAAGAACTACTTTTCCTAAAGCATGTTCCAGGTACAATACTATTATATGAATCTCCACACCGTTTAAAAGAAACATTAGGTTTAATAATGGAGATTCTCGGTAACAGAAAGATTACTTTATGTAGAGAATTAACAAAGCTATATGAAGAATTTATCCGTGGTACAGTAGAGGAAGCAATTGCTTGGTCTCAAGCAGAAGAAATACGGGGAGAGTTCTGTCTAGTTATCGAACAGGGTGAATTACAAAAAGAAGAAGATAATTGGTGGGACGCATTAACCATTGTGCAACAAGTAGATCATTATGTCGAAAAAGAGGGTATGACGGTAAAGGAAGCAATTAAAAGGACAGCATTAGATAGAGGAATCCAAAAAAGAGAAGTCTATCAAGAATATCATATTGAATAAGAAAAGGGCTACCCCTTAAAGAGGAACAGGAAGAGATAACCATGTGTTCACCTTTAAGGCGTAGCCCTTTTTTATAAGTCTTTCTCATCAATAAGTCACTTTTAGAATAAAGAATGATTGCTAATCATGAATACATATAGATGGTGAAAGGCTCATTTTTTATTAATTCTTATTTTGAAACTTCAAAGTTGCTTTTAATTTCTTCGATTAATTGCTCAGCACCTTCACGGCTAAGAATTAATTTACCGCCAGCTAAAGATAGGTTATCATCTGAAACTTCTCCAGTAACTTGGCAAGTCATGTTTGGCTTATATTTTTTTAAGATGATTTTTTCGTCATCTACATAAATTTCTAGGGCATCTTTTTCAGCAATTCCTAATGTACGTCTTAATTCAATGGGAATAACCACACGACCTAATTCATCAACCTTACGAACAATACCTGTAGATTTCATTTGTTTTCTCCTCCCAAAAGTAAATGTGGATATTTATATTTTTTTCGCTAATTTTCGACAAATTTCTTTGTATGTCATTATAATACCAGCCATTCCCATAAACGTCAATTATTTTATTTTCAAATTATTGTATTTTGAAAACCTTATTAAATTAGGCTTTTTAGTGAAAACGATACAAGTTTAGATATATGTTGGTATAAATTGGTATAGTCTGGTCGTTCTATTTCCGCTCTTTTTTCGACAAAATACAACATTTTCTCTTCTCTTGTTACACGCTCAAAAAAGGCTGTTGCATTAACTAGTAATTTTAGGTATATTTTGATGGGATAAAAGGAAAAAATGGCAATGATTATGCGGTTTAAACGAATGTTCTTATACTTTTTTGTTTCGATAAAAAAGAAGAATGGTTACAATAGAAATATCGGTTATTTTTATTTTAGGTTGTTTTCTAAAAGATTGCTGTTTTTTCTATAGGAAAAAAGAATTAATTGGAAAAATGGAGCAGACGGAATACATGTAGACGCCACGGGAATTAGTGAGACAGCCTGATTCTCTGCCGGCAAAAAGCAGACCGCGGCTTAAGGGTGAACCTCACGGAAAGCGAAGTGTATTCCGGCTACGAGGAATAGCAACAAACTTTATGAAAACAGCTTTATTTTATTAAAGGTACAGATAGATACATATATATAGGAGGGAACTAAGTGAAGGATCAAGAAAAAGCTTTTTATATTACTACGCCCATTTATTATCCAAGTGGCAATTTACATATTGGACATGCTTACACAACTGTTGCTGGAGATGCAATGGCCCGTTATAAACGAATGAGGGGCTATGAAGTTCGTTACTTAACTGGAACAGATGAACATGGACAAAAAATTCAGCGAAAAGCAGAAGAAGCGGGAATTACTCCTATTCAATATGTAGATGATATTGTTGCTGGAATTAAAGAGTTATGGGATAAGCTAGATATTTCCTATGATGATTTCATTCGTACAACAGAAAAAAGACATACAGATATTGTCGAAAAAATGTTTAAGAAATTAGTGGATCAAGGAGATATTTATTTAGATGAATATCAAGGATGGTATTCCGTTTCGGATGAAACTTACTACACAGAGCTTCAGTTAGTTGATCCTATCCGTGATGAAAATGGAAAAGTAATTGGAGGAAAAAGTCCTGATAGTGGCCATCCAGTTGAATTAGTAAAAGAAGAATCTTATTTCTTCAGAATGGGAAAATACGCTGATCGTTTATTAGCGTTTTATGAGGAAAATCCAGAATTTATTCAACCAGAATCTCGTAAGAATGAGATGATTAACAACTTTATTAAACCCGGGTTAGAAGACTTGGCAGTTTCAAGAACTACCTTTGATTGGGGAATTAAAGTGCCAGGAGATCCAAAGCATGTTGTTTATGTATGGATAGATGCTCTTTCCAATTACATTACAGCGTTAGGCTATGGTTCTGATGATGACACATTATATAAGAAGTTTTGGCCAGCAAATGTCCATTTAGTAGGAAAAGAAATTGTTCGCTTCCATACTATTTATTGGCCGATTATGCTTATGGCATTAGATCTTCCATTGCCGAAGAAGGTTTTTGCACATGGTTGGATTCTTATGAAAGATGGGAAAATGTCTAAATCTAAAGGGAATGTAGTCAATCCAGTAACATTAATTGATCGTTATGGATTAGATGCTCTTCGTTATTATTTACTAAGAGAAGTTCCATTTGGTTCTGATGGTGTATTTACTCCAGAAGCATTTGTGGAAAGAGTGAATTTTGATTTAGCCAATGATTTAGGGAATTTATTAAATCGTACGGTGGCGATGATCAATAAGTACTTTAATGGAGAAATACCTACCTATAAAGAGTCAGAAGGAGCCTTTGAAAAGTCGCTTGTTGAGGCACATAGAGAAACGGTGGAGAAATACGCGGAACATATGGAAAACATGGAGTTCTCTGTCGTATTAACAACGTTATGGCAATTAGTTAGCAGAAATAATAAATACATTGATGAGACGCAACCATGGGTATTAGCGAAAGAGGAAAGAACAGAAGCATTAGCAACTGTTATGAATCATTTAGCGGAATCCTTAAGAAGAATCGCTATTTTACTTAAGCCGTTCTTAACAAGGACACCTGACCAGATTTTTAAACAATTGAACATACAAGATGCTTCCTTACACACTTGGGATAGTCTTGAACGTTTCGGTGTGATTCCTGCAGGTACTATAGTAGAAAAGGGAGATCCGATTTTCCCAAGGTTAGATATGCAAGAAGAAGTAGAATTTATCAAGGGAGAAATGAAAGGACCACAAAAGGAAGAAGAAAAGAAGCCAGAAGTCCTAGAAGCTCCTGAAGTAGAGGAAATCACGATAGACGACTTTATGAAAGTTGATTTACGTGTTGCACAGGTTCTTGAAGCAGAGCCTGTGAAAAAGGCAGACAAGCTATTAAAACTACAATTAGATTTAGGTTATGAGAAACGACAAGTAGTTTCAGGGATTGCTAAGTATTATTCTCCAGAAGACTTAGTGGGAAGAAAGGTTATTTGTGTAACAAATTTAAAACCGGTTAAACTAAGAGGAGAACTTTCCCAGGGGATGATTTTAGCTGGAAGCCAAGATGGCGCCCTGTCTCTTGCAACAATAGCAGAATCCTTACCGCTTGGATCAAAAGTAAAATAAAATCAATGAAAAACATGGAGATGTTTTTAGTGGATGGAATCGTCGATTTCTTTTAGGAATGGAGAATGGACGAGGAAATTCAATAGATTAAACATCTCTATGTTTTTTCTTCTTTCCTTTACAATCGTTTGGGTATAAAGGTTATAGGGATTGATTGTAAGTATATATAACAATAGATGGAGGGATGAGTATCATGTTATTTGATACACATACACATATCAATGCAGATGAGTTTCAAGAGGATATAGAAGAAGTAATAAAACGAGCGCTTGATGTAGGGATGGAGAAAATGGTAGTTGTTGGATTTGATAGGCCTACTATCACAAGAGCGATGGAGCTTATTGAGCAATATGACTTTGTTTATGCAAGCATAGGATGGCACCCGGTAGATGCCATTGATATGGTAGAGGAAGACTTAAAGTGGATTGAAGAATTATCGAAACATCCTAAAGTGATTGCGATTGGAGAAATGGGGTTAGATTATCATTGGGATAAATCGCCAAAGGATATTCAAAAAGAAGTATTTAGAAAACAAATCCAACTGGCGAAAAAAGTAAAACTACCGATAATTATTCATAATCGGGAAGCTACTGCTGATATTGTAGAAATTTTGAAGGAAGAGGATGCTAAAGAGGTTGGCGGCATTATGCACTGTTATGGCGGAAGTGTGGAAACAGCACTTGAGTGCATAAATATGAATTTCTATATCTCACTCGGTGGAACTGTTACGTTTAAAAATGCTCGAAAACCGAAGGAGGTTGCAGAAGCAATTTCATTGGATCATTTATTGATTGAAACGGACTGTCCTTATTTAGCACCGACACCATTTAGAGGAAAAAGAAACGAACCAAGCTATGTAAAATTAGTTGCTGAAGAGATTGCTGCGATTAAAGGAATTTCTTATGAAGAGGTTGCTTTGAAAACAACAGAAAATGCAAAAAAATTATTCGGCATAAACTGATAAAGGTTTTTGTCGAATGAAGAAAGGACTTGTCCAAAATTCACCTTATTTTTAATCGTTCTACATCGCTTTCTTTTCTCATAGACTAATTATGTCGAGATTTCTTTCTTTCCTTTCGCTTGTTTTTTTTGCATAATAAGATATACGTTCAGAGATTCTTAAGGGTTGACAGCGGACATGATACTCTATATAATCACTCCGAGAGAAAAGGAGGCGTTTTTCATCGTAATCCAAAACATGAAAAACCTGTTTTCGAAATCTTTGAGCAGGAAAAAAGTGCCCATCTTTTTAGCTAGTTTCATCGTTTTTGCGAGTGGCTTAGGATTTATAATTTATGAAACTACTAAAAATACAGTGGCGCTCACGTTAAATGGTAAAGAACAAATCATCGAAACGCACTCATCTACTATACAACAAATATTTGATGACTTGGAAATTGCCGTTGGCTCAGAAGATTATGTGTTTCCCTCGTTAAACACAAAGGTTACAGATAACCTAGAAGTTGTCTGGAAGAAAGCTAAGCAGGTTGAATTGCAAAAAGACGACGAGAAGAAAACGGTTTGGACAACAGTAGATACTGTTAAAGAGTTTTTGAAAGAACAAAAAATTTCTTTGAACGAGCACGATCAGATCAATCAAAAAGAAACTAACACAATAGAACATAACATGGAAGTTGTCGTACATACAGCATTTCCAGTAACACTAGTAGACGCAGGAAAGAAAAAACAAGTATGGTCCACTTCGACTACGGTCGCTGACTTTTTAACACAACATGAGATATCACTTGCAAAATTAGACCGAGTTGAGCCAGATCTAAAAGAAGAAGTGAAAGAAGAAACTGTTGTTAATATAAAAAGAATAGAAAAGGTCACCGATGTAGTGGAACAACCGATTAATTTTGCCGTCATCACTCAAAAGGATGGTGATCTTCCGGCAGGAACTGAAAAAGTACTTAAAGAGGGAACAGAAGGTTTAGTCTCTAAAAAGTATGAGGTTACGAAGGAAAATGGCAAGGAAATTTCCCGAAAATTACTCAGTGAAACAACAGTGAAAGAAAAGCAGGACAAAATTGTATCTGTTGGAACAAAAGGCGAAGTAGTACAACTTGCATCTCGAGGAGAAGAGAACGGGCAAGAGGTGTACGTCAATTCAACAGCATATACTGCTAGCTGTAATGGATGTTCTGGACGAACTGCTACAGGAATTGATCTGAAAGCTAATCCGAATGCAAAAGTAATTGCTGTCGACCCAAGCTTCATCCCATTAGGAACAAAAGTTTATGTAGAAGGCTATGGCTATGCTATTGCAGGTGATACAGGCGGTAGTGTGAAAGGGCAGAAAATTGATGTTTTCTTTTCCACAAAAGCAGAAGCTTACCGTTGGGGTAACAGGCAAGTTAAGATAAAAATAATTAATTAGCATCAGTAAATCTCGACATTTTATCGTTCATCTAAATTGGAAGGATAAGAAGATAGCTAATCTGGCAGGGGAATCATTTCCTCTGTCTTTTTCTTTGCTTCTTTTCCTGTTTTCTCATATGTTAAATAGTTTGCAGAAAACAGCCATTTGTTAAAACATAAATATTAGCTATAATGATAGTGATTATAAATTTTTCTCTCTCTGTATATATAGACGATTCATGTTACAATTATGTTTCATTTTTTTTTCAAATTTTATAATTATTTTTTTGGAGGTTCCATGAAGATTAAAGAAATAATAGTAGTGGAAGGACGAGATGACACAACTGCTATTAAACGAGCGGTTAATGCAGATACAATTGAAACAAACGGTTCAGCAATTAATCAAGAAACATTGGATAAAATAAAGCTAGCACAAAAAACTAGGGGAGTTATTGTATTAACCGACCCAGACTATCCTGGTCAAAAAATTCGTCATACAATTGAACAGCATATTCCTGATTGTAAGCATGCCTTTATCCCGAAAGAACTTGCTATTCATAAGCATGGGAAAGGTGTTGGGGTGGAACACGCATCGATAGAAGCAATTAGAGAGGCATTAAAAGATGCTCACCTTATGCAGGAAGCCATAACAGAAGAAATTACAAAAGAAGATTTAATAGATGCTGGACTAATTGGTGGTGCCACCTCGAAGGAGCGCAGAGAGCACTTAGGCAGATTGCTTAAAATTGGGTATACAAATGGGAAGCAGCTTTATAAGAGATTATTGATGTTTCATATTACGAAAGAAGAGTTTGCGCAAGCCATTAAGGAAATACGCCAGGAGGATAAGAATGTATAAAGATATAGCAACGCCAGCAAGAACAAGAGCAATCCTAGATAAGTATGGTTTTTCTTTTAAGAAAAGCTTAGGACAGAATTTTTTAATCGATACAAACATTTTGCGAAATATTGTCGATCATGCACAACTGACAGAAGAATCTGGTGCAATAGAAGTTGGCCCTGGAATTGGAGCGTTAACAGAACAACTAGCAAAACGGAGCAAAAAGGTAGTTGCCTATGAAATTGACCAACGTCTACTACCGATTTTAAAGGAAACGCTTGAGCCATATCCACATGCGAAAATTATTCATCAGGATATTTTAAAAGCAAATGTAAAGGAAATGTTAGACACTGAGTTTAAAGATATACAGGATATTATGCTCGTGGCTAATTTGCCTTATTATGTGACAACACCAATTATTATGAAGATTTTAGAAGAAAAACTTCCTTTAAGAGGAATTGTTGTCATGCTTCAAAAAGAGGTAGCGGAACGCATTTCTGCTAAACCAGGGACGAAGGAATATGGATCCCTTTCTATAGCTATTCAGTATTATACGAAACCGGAAGTAGTCATGATTGTTCCGAAAACAGTCTTTGTTCCACAACCAAATGTAGATTCAGCTGTCATTCGGCTAACTATTAGAGAAACACCGTCCGTTTCGGTGAAAGATGAAGACTTTTTCTTTAAGGTGACAAGGGCGAGCTTTGCACAAAGAAGAAAGACTATTTTAAACAATCTATCCAGCCAATTAGAGGGTGGAAAAGAAAAAAAGGCAGAGATTATTGAAGCGCTAGAGGAAGCGAATATCGAGCCATCTAGACGGGGAGAATCGCTGTCTATCGAAGAGTTTGCGAAGTTAAGTGATGTGCTGTATGAAAAGTTTAGTTTATAATGGCCATAAATAGGTGTACAGATTATTTTCTCTTTCCTAAAGAATAAACAGGAAAGAGAAAATTTCTGTACATCTTTTTTAGGTTTCTTATAAATTTTTTAAATCCTGAACGGTCTGAATAATAGGCATAGTTAGTTAACAGGATCAAACTCTCCAGAATTTATGTTTCCATTCTTCTTTTTTGAATTGCTCACAACTTTATAGACAGATGCATATTTTATCAGAGATAGATATTGAATACTACTAACCACTCAGAAACGTGTTTGGGTTAATTGGAGTGACGACAGTGACTATAAACATCATGGATATCGTCGGCAGAGAGTCTTATCATTGTGATCTATTATTTCGAATAATTGATACAAAAGAGGTAAATGGTCAAAAAATCGCCATTCTTTATGGGGAGGATTTTCGTCTAATTGCGGATGCTCCATATGAGGATTTAGTGTTAATCAATCAACCGATGCAACGGAAAATTTCACAAAAGGTCCAGTTGATGGAGGAACAATCTCTCCAATTATTTCGACAAGATGTGAACCTTTTAAGAAGAAAACAGGAGTATCAAGTAACAGAGGTTTATAGCAAACCTTCTAACTATTTTCAACTACCAGGCAAGGTGCTGCATATTGATGGCGATCCAAACTATTTGAAAAAATGTTTACTTTTATATGAAAAAATCGGAATCCCTGTTAACGGGGTACATTGCAATGAAAAAGAGATGCCTAGTAAAATAAGCAGTCTTTTGGATTATTATCGTCCAGATATACTTGTTATCACAGGCCATGACGCTTATTCTAAGGCGTTAGGGGATAAAAATGATATTAATGCATATCGGCATTCTAAATACTTTGTACAGACTGTAAGAGAGGCGAGAAAGAAATTGCCTAATTTGGATCAGTTAGTTATTTTTGCTGGTGCTTGTCAATCCCACTTTGAATCGCTTATTTATGCAGGAGCTAATTTCGCAAGCTCTCCTTCGAGAGTAAATATTCATGCCCTTGATCCTGTTTATATTGTTGCAAAGATTAGTTTTACACCATTTATGGAAAGAGTAAATGTTTGGGATGTATTAAGAAATACTTTAACTGGTGAAAAAGGGCTTGGGGGAATTGAAACAAAAGGGGTTCTTCGAACAGGTATGCCATATCATACGAATCAATCAGAAGAAGTGTAATCAAATGCCACACACAGGATATAACAGAGCCATAAACAGCCTAGAGGAGGGGGATGGCTATTTAGATATCCATCCTGTGTGTTTCCTTTTGATATTGGATTTTCCTCTATAAATTAAACGCTTTTCATGGCAATTAGAAAAAAATTGAACTTTTCTACATATTTATTCTCACCTCGTGCATACTATCTTTGTTGAAAAATTGGAGAAAAATAAGAATAAAAAATATTGACAACTTCCAAAAAAGACTGTTATAATTTATGTTTTTATTTGACTCTGTTGTGTCAGTATGATATACTTTACACAGTGAGGTGGACCGAATGGCAAAAACATTATCAGATATAAAAAAAGCTCTTGATTCAAATTTAGGAAAAAGGCTTATGCTGAAGGCAAATGGCGGTCGTCGTAAGACAATTGAGCGTTCGGGCGTGTTAGCAGAGACTTATCCATCTGTGTTTGTAGTGGAGTTAGATCAGGATGAAAATGCATTTGAACGTGTATCATACAGCTATGCAGATGTTTTAACAGAAACGGTTCAAATTACCTTCTTTGAGGATACATCAGGACAAATTGCTTTAAGCTAACTATATATCGCTTGAAAGCATTAAGCGGCAGTGAACAATTTGTTTGCTGCTTTTTTCATGGAGAAAAATTAGGATAATCAAAATAAAGCGGATGTAAATGTATAAATAAGCATGGATTTTGGCAACAAATAGATAACATGAAAAACTAGTGATGGTTACATACTAAGCTTACCGTGGGTGATGAAAGGAGAGATTCACTTTGGGTAGACGAAAAGGGATTATGTCTGAAGGATTAAAAGAAGAAATAGCTAAAGAACTTGGTTTCTATGATGTGGTCCAAAACGAGGGCTGGGGCGGTATTCGTGCAAGAGATGCAGGGAATATGGTCAAAAGAGCGATAGAAATAGCACAGCAGAGTCTTCTTACTCAAAATAAAGAATAACTTCATATGTCACTTTACGTCCATCTTATTTGTATTAAATCATAATGGATTTACCCACGGTAACAATAGGATCTATCATTAGCTTATATCTATATTATTGATAAATAGTATAGATATAAGGAATAATGGTAGATCCTTTTATATTCCGTAGTAAAGGTAGAAAGATTCCTGCCTTAAATTGGTGATAAAATATAGGAAAACGCAATCTCTATTGTATGTAATAGAATAATTTGTGGTAAAATCACTATATCCATATAGAAGATTAGATGAGCATCATGCTTGTTAGGTACGGAATAAGGAAAAGATAAAGTTCGTCTAGCCTACTATTATTACCTCCTTTAAGGAAAATCCTCTTTCATTAGTTGGAGGAAAAAAGTAAATGATGAAATTTGTTAAGTGGGTGGAAATATTGAAGCTTTTGGTTAAAGCGCCAGCTAAAATCAATCTGTCATTGGATGTGCTTCATAAGAGGCCAGATGGGTATCATGAAGTAGAAATGATTATGACAACAATTGATTTAGCAGATAGAATCGAGCTAGCACTGCTAGACAGCGATGTAATAAAAATAGTTTCTCTTAATAGATTTGTTCCTGATGACCAAAGAAATCTTGCTTATCAAGCAGCAAATATATTAAAGGAAAAGTTCAATGTAAAAAAAGGTGTAGAAATAAAGATAGAAAAAAATATCCCAGTTGCAGCTGGTCTTGCTGGAGGAAGCAGTGATGCAGCAGCTGTATTACGTGGTCTAAATAAGTTATGGGATTTAGGATTAACATTAGATGAATTGGCAGTCATTGGAGCAGAAATAGGGTCTGATGTGTCTTTTTGCGTATACGGAGGAACAGCACTTGCAACTGGAAGAGGGGAAATCATTAAAGAGTTGCCAACACCGCCAGTTTGTTGGGTTATTTTAGCGAAACCATTTATCGGTGTATCAACAGCTGATATTTATAAAAGACTAGATGTAGAGACAATTGAGCATCCGAATACGGGAAAAATGATCGAGGCGATTTCCTCGAAGGATTATGATCTAATGTGTAAGAATGTAGGGAATGTACTAGAAAATGTCACTTTATCCTTATATCCTGAGGTTGCCCAAATCAAAGAACAAATTTGTAAGTTTGGAGCAGACGCGGTTCTTATGAGTGGGAGCGGTCCTACCGTTTTCGGATTAATACAACATGATTCGAGAATGAATCGTGTTTACAATGGATTAAGAGGATTTTGTGATCAAGTATTTGCTGTCCGAATGATTGGACACAGGCATACCCTTGATTAAATCCGTATGATAATGTAAAATTGTCCTTAAATATTCGGATTTTGGGGGTTCTATTATGAAGTTTCGTCGGAGTGAACGTTTAATAGACATGACGAATTACTTGTTGGAGCATCCTAGGCAGTTAGTATCTCTTTCTTATTTTGCAGAAAAGTACAGTTCAGCCAAGTCGTCGATAAGCGAAGATTTGGCTATTATTAAGGAGACGTTTGAGCAAAGAGGAATAGGTACTTTACATACATTGCCAGGAGCAGCCGGCGGAGTAAAGTATCAAGTAAGAGTCAGTGAAGAGGAAGCAAAACCATTTGTAGATGAGCTTTGTGATTTAATTAAGAGTCCGGAAAGACTTTTGCCAGGTGGATATCTATATATGAATGATATACTGGGGAACACAGCTATCGTGCAAAAAGTAGGCAGGCTTTTTGCCTCAGCCTTTGCTGATACGGATATTGATGTAGTTATGACAGTTGCTACAAAGGGAATTCCTTTGGCATATGCAGTAGGAAATTATTTAAACGTTCCTGTTGTAATGGTTAGAAGAGATAGTAAAGTAACAGAAGGTTCCACAGTAAGTATTAATTACGTGTCTGGTTCTACTAAAAGAATTCAAACAATGCTACTGTCCAAAAGAAGTTTGGAAGACGGTTCAAAAGTTTTGATCGTGGATGATTTTATGAAAGCTGGTGGTACCATCAATGGTATGATTAGCTTATTAGAGGAATTCAATGCAAGTGTTGCCGGAATAGCGGTATTAGTGGAAGCGGAGGAAGCGGAAGAAAGATTAGTAGATGATTATTTATCACTAGTCAAACTTTCAGGCGTTGATGTGAAGGAAAAGAAAATTTCTGTGAAAAATGGTAATTATTTTGACAAAAAATAAATCTTAGGGGGGAAGAAACAAATGAAAGTTGTTCAAACAAGTAATGCACCAGCAGCTATCGGGCCATATTCTCAAGGAATTGTTGTTAATAATCTATTTTTCAGTTCTGGTCAAATTCCTTTAACAGCAGAAGGAACCCTAATAGAAGGGGACGTTCAAACACAGACGCATCAAGTATTTAAGAATTTATCCGCTGTTTTAAAAGAAGCGGGAGCATCGTTTGAAACGGTTGTGAAAGCGACTGTATTTATTAAAGATATGGAAGACTTTCAAGCAATCAATGAAGTATACGGGGAATATTTCTCTACTCATAAGCCTGCTCGTTCTTGTGTGGAGGTAGCGAGACTTCCTAAAGATGTATTAGTTGAAATTGAAGTGATCGCTCTTTGTAAATAAGTTGCTTCATGGAGGGAAATAGTCGAAGATTAAGCGAAAAAATGAGGATTTTATCACTTTTCGGCAATTTTTCTTTATTTTATCCGAAATATTCTAAAAAATTTCGCCTTTTAAGAAGGAGTTATGAAAATTCTGTTGAATTTAATAACTAGATTTTATCTTCTAGTAAAGGTGGTGAACAGGATGGAAGTAACTGATGTAAGGCTACGCCGAGTTAATACGGATGGACGAATGAGAGCTATTGCCTCTATTACACTAGATAATGAATTTGTTGTTCACGATATTAGGGTAATTGATGGAAATAATGGATTGTTTGTAGCGATGCCTAGTAAACGAACACCGGATGGTGAATTTAGAGATATTGCTCATCCAATTAACTCTGGAACAAGAGGGAAAATCCAGGAAGCAGTTTTGGCAGAATACCACCGCCTGGGTGAATTAGAAATTGAATTTGAAGAAGCTGGAGCTTCCTAAAAATAATCTGCAGCTAGAGCCTACTTCCTAAGAGTAAGGCTCTTTTTTTGCCCTTCAAAAAATAAACGGATTCTAGAGGCAAAATAATAATTGCAGAAAGCAAAGTATGTATGATTTACAAATAATCACGATAACATTCGCAAAAATCCTTTTTTGTATTTCTCTCCTATTTACCCCTTAATTTTCCAATGAAAACCACTTTTACTTTTAGTATCATAAAATAGTTAAGAAAAAATTTTTCTAAGATGAGTGGATAGTAAGAACCCTATTTCAAAGTATAAGCAAAAAACAGGAATTTACATGAGGGACAATCACCACTATAGCCTATCAACTAACACGTAGTGGAAGATAGATTGGTATTTCGCTTTCTTTGTTGTAATTCGATTATGCCAAGTTTTAAGCAGCTCATTGTAGTGGAGAAAAGGTAAATGTTACAATTAAAAAACACCTTTTATAAAGAAGCATACATAAAATGTGAATCATTCCTTGAAATCAAGAGGTATTTAAGATATATTTTTTAGTGGATAAAAAGGTTATTGGAGGCCTGTGAATGACAACTCGTTACGCAGTGATTTTAGCCGCTGGACAGGGAACTAGAATGAAGTCGAAACTTTATAAAGTGCTTCATCCTGTTTGTGGAAAACCGATGGTACAGCACGTTGTAGATCAAGTAGAAAAGCTACAAGTGGATTCAATCGTAACAGTAATTGGCCACGGTTCAGAAAAAGTAAAAGCACAGCTTGGTGATAGTGTAAATTATGTATATCAACAAGAACAGCTTGGAACGGCACATGCAGTAATACAAGCAAAGGATATTCTTGGAGATAAAGAGGGAGTGACACTTGTGATATGTGGAGATACACCACTTATGACCAGTGAGACAATAGAAGCACTCTTTTTACAGCATGAGAAAATGGGAGCGAAGGCAACTATTTTAACGGCAAACGCTAGCAAGCCAGATGGTTATGGCAGAATTATTCGTAACCAAATGGGAGTAGTAGAAAAAATAGTAGAACACAAGGATGCAACAGAAGCGGAAAGAAAAATAACTGAAATCAATACAGGTACCTATGTATTTGATAATACTTTGTTATTTCAGGCACTAAATAATGTTTCAAACGAAAATGTGCAAGGTGAATATTATTTGCCAGATGTTATTGAGATTTTAAAGCAGCAGGGAGAAACAGTTAGTGCATTCCAAACAGTTGATTTCGATGAAACAATTGGTGTGAATGATCGTGTTGCTTTATCAGAAGCAGAAGCAATTATGAGAAAACGTATCAATGAACAGCATATGCGCAATGGAGTAACGATTATTGATCCGTTAAATACGTATATTGAAGCAGATGTAACGATTAAAGAAGATACTGTTATATACCCAGGGAGTATTCTTAAAGGTGCGACTATCATAGGCTCAGATTGTATCATTGGTCCAAGTACTGAAATAAATAATTGTGTTGTTGGAAATAATACGGCTATCAAACAGTCTGTCGCACATGATAGCAGCATTGGTTCTGATGTGAATATTGGACCGTTTGCTCATATTCGTCCAGCATCTACTATTGATGATGAAGTAAAGATCGGAAATTTTGTTGAAATTAAGAACATTTGGAAAAGGAAGTAAAGCATCTCACTTAAGTTATATTGGAGATGCGAGTGTTGGTAGTGATGTAAATATTGGCTGTGGTACAATCACGGTTAATTATGATGGCGAAAATAAGTTTATGACTACGATAGAGGATGGCGCATTTATTGGCTGTAATTCCAATTTAATTGCTCCTGTCACAATAGGTAAGGGCGCTTATATTGCAGCAGGATCTACCATTACAGATGATGTTCCTTCTGAGGCACTTTCTATTGCCCGTGCCCGTCAAGTCAATAAAGAGAATTACAAGCGTAAATAATTAAGTTAGAGAAGAATAATTACTTTTTATTTCATGTTTCATTCTTCGTACTATTAGTGGAAAAAGACCAGTGGAGGTTCAGCATGTCAGTTAAGAATTTAGATCCAAATTTGAAGGTATTCAGTTTAAACTCTAATCCAGCATTAGCTCAGGAAATTGCCGAGTCAATTGGAGTAGAATTAGGAAAATGTTCTGTGACACGTTTTAGCGATGGAGAAATTCAAATTAATATTGAAGAGAGTATCCGTGGTTGTGATGTTTATGTTATTCAGTCAACTAGTGCACCAGTGAACGAACATATTATGGAATTGTTAATTATGATTGACGCATTAAAACGTGCATCTGCTAAGACGATTAACCTAGTAATTCCGTATTATGGTTATGCTAGACAAGATAGAAAAGCAAGAGCACGTGAACCAATTACAGCAAAATTAGTAGCCAATTTACTAGAAACTGCTGGAGCTACTCGTGTTATTACATTAGACTTGCATGCACCGCAAATTCAAGGCTTCTTCGATATTCCGATTGATCACTTAATGGGTGTACCAATCCTTGGTAACTATTTTAGCCAGCGTGAATTCGATGGAGAGCTTGTGATTGTTTCTCCAGATCATGGCGGCGTTACAAGAGCAAGAAAGCTTGCAGAACGATTAAAAGCGCCAATTGCTATTATTGATAAAAGACGTCCAAAACCAAATGTGGCGGAAGTAATGAACATTGTTGGTAACATTGAAGGCAAAATTGCTATCCTTATCGATGATATCATTGATACAGCTGGAACTATTACACTTGGAGCAAATGCTCTTGCTGAAAATGGTGCGAAAGAGGTTTATGCATGCTGTACACACCCTGTACTATCAGGACCTGCAATGGAGAGAATTAATAATTCTAAAATTAAAGAGCTAGTTGTAACAAACTCTATTGAACTTGGAGATAAGAAGCTTTCAGGAAATGTTATTCAATTATCCGTTGCTGATTTATTAGGTGAAGCTATTTTACGTGTTCACCAAGACCAGTCGGTAAGTTTCTTGTTTGATTGATAGATCTAATAACTTAACTTTTTTAATCAGTCGCTTGTCTTTAGGCAGGCGACTATTAATATTTGCGGTTTTTCTCAAAAGAGAAAGGAATTCTTTTTATGTTTAAATTTCTTCCGTTTAGGGCATTTTTTATATAAGAGTGCTTATTTGAAAAAATAATGGAAGGTGACATAATGACGACAACATTACAGGCAAAAAAGCGTACGACGGACAAACATTCAAGTATAACGAAATTAAGAAATGACGGAGAAATTCCAGGAATTGTTTATGGATCAAAAGTAGAAAATACTGCGATTTCTTTGAGTGAGGCTAATTTCTTGAAAACGATTCGTGAGGTTGGAAGAAACGGCGTTATTTCGCTGGATATTGATGGGGAAACCCATAATGTCGTTTTAAATGAATATGATTCCGATCCAATTAAGCGATCCATATTGCATGTGGACTTTTTGGCAGTTGATTTATCAAAAGCTATCAGTGCACCAGTGAAAGTATCGCTAGTTGGTGAAGCAGCTGGAGTGAAAGATGGCGGAGTCATGCAACAGGCACTACATGAAGTAACTGTAACAGCAAAGCCTAATGATATACCACCTAGTATTGATATTGACGTAACAGATCTGCAAGTAGGAGATACGATTACTGTCGGAGATGTTAAGGGTTATGGTAAAATAGAAATTAATCATGAAACAGAAGAAGTAATAGCTTCGATTCTTGCACCAAGACAGGAAGAAGAAATTAGTACAGGAGAACAACAAGAAGAAGGAATGCCTGATAATGTGGAAGGTAGAGAAACAGAGCCAGATACAACAGAAGAGTAATCCAATCCATACAAGTGAATTCTCCCTGTACATTTTTAGAAAGTACGTTTTCTAAAAAGCACTAGCAAGAAAAGAAGGTTTGTCCGATAAGTATTCTATTGGTCAAACCTTTTTCTTGTATGGCTTATATAGTAGTGATAACAAAAAGCAGGGGGATTGTAATGAAATTAATCGTGGGACTTGGGAATCCAGGAAAGCAATATGATAGAACAAGACATAATATAGGATTTGAAGTAATAGACTTTTTATCAAACCATTACAATATTCCTTTAGATAAAGCGAAATTTAAAGGGAATTTTGGCATTGGGAATATTGGTGGAGAAAAAGTAATTTTATTAAAGCCACTTACATATATGAATCTTTCAGGAGAGTCGATTCGTCCTATTATGGATTACTATAATTTAGAGCCAGAGGATTTAGTGGTCATTTATGATGATTTAGACTTGCCGGTTGGAAAAATACGACTTCGTCAAAAGGGAAGTTCGGGCGGACATAATGGGATTAAATCAACCATTCTTCATGTTGGTACAGAAAAATTTAATCGCATAAGAGTTGGGATTGATCGTCCTAATAATGGAATGAAAGTTGTTGATTATGTCCTAGGGAAATTTACAAAAGAAGAAACGGACATATTAGAAGGTACCATCAAGAAATGTGCAGATGCATGTGCGCATTGGACAGAGGAACCTTTTTTGCAAGTAATGAATAAATATAATATCCAGTAAGATATATCATTCCATTCCTGTTTAATTCGGTTATATTTGCCTCCGAATAGGTTAATACTAGCATTATATTTAATGTACTAGTAAGGAGGTTTAGGAATGGCTATACACTATCATTGTAGACATTGTGGTGTGCATATAGGTTCAATTGATACAGAATCAGTAGAAACCAATCGATTAGGATTTGATCATTTAACAGATGAAGATCGATCTGACATGATTCAATATCATCAAACAGGAGATATTGAGGTAAAATCTATATGTGAAGATTGCCAAGAGTCGTTGTCCAAAAATCCCGGTTACTATGAAAATGATTATTTGATTCATTAGAAAAATGTGCAAACAAGCTGTCTGTTTTTAATTCGGAAAAAAGCTTTGGAATAATCCAAAGCATTTTTCCGTTGTCTGTATATATGTTTTCTTTTGTGTAGCAGGAATATAGGCAAGATATCTCGTATATAACAACATAAAGGAGTATTTTCTCCATTTTTTTAATAAAGCTGCTTTTATGAGCATAGAGAGGTCTGCTTAAGGGGTATTTTTGAAAGAAGTATATAGATAATGTCTTTTTATTAGAACTAAATAGATTGCAATCATAAATATTTCATGTAAGATAGGAACAAATTATTAGGAATTGCTTATCCTTAAAGATAAAGAGGGCTAGTAAGCTAGTATACGACTTCACTAAAATGCATGAACAAACTAGCTCTGCACCACTTGTTATTGGTGCTTTTGCTTTTGGAATGGGAGGGAAAGTTTTTTGTTAGGGCTAAAAGAGTTATTTAAACAGCAAGAAGATATACAAAATGTCATTTCTGGATTAGAGGCTGGATTACATGAGCAATTAGTTTCAGGTCTTTCCAATTCAGCACGTACTTTATATATGACTTCTATTTATGAAAGAACAAAGAAACCGTTATTGATAGTGACGCATAATTTATTGCAGGCACAAAAGCTATATGACGATATTACGAATATAGTGGACGAAAAGGAAGTTTTTCTATACCCGGCAAATGAATTAATTGCGGCTGAGATTAGTATTGCAAGTCCAGAGCTTAAAGCGCAGCGTATAGAGGTATTGAACTACTGGGCCAAGAAAAAATCGGGGATTATGATTGTGCCAGTAGCGGGTCTAAGAAAGCTGCTTCCTCCGAAAAAATTGTGGAAAGAAGCACAGCTAAAGCTTTCGGTAGGGCAAGACCTTGATTTAGATGCATTTTTATTAAAGCTTGTTCATATGGGATATATGCGCGCGGAGATGGTATCCTCACCAGGAGAATTTAGTGTGCGTGGGGGAATTTTAGATATTTATCCATTAACAGAAGAGGATCCGCTCCGTATTGAACTATTTGATACAGAAATTGATTCGATTCGAGCTTTCTCCCTTGAGGATCAACGCTCAAAGGAAAAGAAGGAAAGCGTTAGCATAGGACCGGCTACAGAAATTCTTTATGATGAGAAAGCGGTTGATGAACTGCTAAGCAAGCTGGAAAAGGGATTAGCCCAAAGTTTAAAAAAAATAAAAGATGACACGACTAAAACATTACTTACGCAAAATATAAGCAGAGAAATCGAACAGCTAAGAAATGGCCAAAAGCCTGAACAATTATATAAATACTTATCCATTCTTTATGGAGAACATGTCAGTTTAATAGATTATTTACCGACTAATGGCTTTTTAATTATCGATGAAATTAGTAGAGTGCAAGAAATGAACGACACGCTGGAGAAGGAAGAGGCTGATTGGTATACGAGCTTATTAGGCGAGGGAGAGATTATTCATGGATTAACCTTATCCCAAAGCATCAATCATCTTTTACATCAAGCAAGACAGCCGATTGTTTATTTATCTTTATTTTTGCGACATGTGCCAAATACTAATCCGCAAAATATAGTCAATGTTTCTTGTAAACAAATGCAAAATTTCCATGGCCAAATGAATGTTTTAAAAACAGAAATGGAAAGATGGAAAAAGAATCATTATACAGTCGTAATGCTTGGTAATAGTGCGGAACGGTTAGAAAAGTTAGAGCAAGTACTGCAGGATTACGATATGGAAGTAATGATTCAAAAGAATGCTAAGAAGGTTACTGAAGGCAAAATTCAGCTGCTAGAAGGGCATCTTCAGTCAGGATTCGAGCTTCCTATTTTAAAACTAGCTGTTATAACGGAAGAAGAATTATTTAAGACAAAAACAAAAAAAATCTCTAAAAGAAGACAAAAGTTATCAAATGCAGAGCGAATAAAAAGCTATTCTGAATTAAATGTTGGTGACTATGTTGTTCATGTTAATCATGGGATTGGTAAATATCTTGGAATTGAAACACTTCAAATAAATGGAGTACACAAGGATTATTTACATTTGCGATATCAAGGAAATGATAAGCTATACGTTCCGGTTGAACAAATAGATTTAGTACAAAAATATGTAGGATCAGAGAGCAAAGAGCCGAAAATATACAAATTAGGCGGAAATGATTGGAAGAGGGTAAAGAAAAAGGTAGAATCTTCTGTTCAAGATATAGCGGATGATCTTATTAAGCTATACGCGGAAAGAGAAGCTTCTGTTGGTTATGGATTCTCTCCAGATGGAGAAATGCAGCGGGAATTTGAGTCAGCATTTGCTTATCAGGAAACTGAGGATCAATTGCGTTCCATTCATGAGATTAAAAAAGATATGGAAAGAGAAAGACCAATGGATCGCCTTCTTTGCGGAGATGTAGGTTATGGGAAAACAGAAGTTGCCATCCGTGCAGCTTTTAAAGCAATAGCTGACGGAAAGCAAGTTGCCTTCTTAGTACCAACGACAATCTTGGCTCAACAGCACTATGAGACGTTGAGAGAACGTTTCCAAGATTATCCGATTGAAATTGGCCTATTAAGTAGATTCCGGACGAGAAAACAGCAAAATGATACAATAAAAGGGCTTAAAGCTGGAACAATTGATATTGTTGTGGGAACTCATCGCATACTATCAAAGGATATTACCTATCGAGATTTAGGTTTATTGATTATTGATGAAGAGCAACGTTTTGGGGTAACGCATAAGGAGAAAATTAAACAGTTAAAAACAAATGTGGATGTGTTGACATTAACAGCAACACCGATTCCAAGAACGCTCCATATGTCTATGCTAGGTGTACGGGATTTATCTGTTATCGAAACACCTCCAGAAAATAGATTCCCTATCCAAACCTATGTGATGGAATATAACGGTGGACTTGTAAGAGAAGCGATTGAAAGAGAGCTTGCGAGAAATGGGCAGATTTATTTCCTTTATAACCGTGTAGAAGACATTGAAAGAAAAGCAGAAGAGATTTCTATGTTAGTCCCTGATGCGAGGGTTACCTATGCGCATGGTAAAATGACGGAAAACGAATTAGAATCAGTAATGCTTGGGTTTTTAGAAGGAGAATACGATGTTTTAGTAAGTACAACAATTATTGAAACAGGGGTAGATATTCCGAATGTAAATACATTAATCGTCCAAGATGCAGATCGTATGGGGCTATCGCAGCTCTATCAGTTAAGGGGAAGAGTCGGGCGTTCCAATCGAGTAGCCTATGCATATTTTACGTATAAGAAGGATAAAGTCTTAACAGAAGTTGCAGAAAAAAGACTACAGGCAATTAAAGAATTTACAGAATTAGGATCTGGTTTTAAAATTGCCATGCGCGATTTAACGATTCGTGGAGCTGGAAACCTTCTCGGCGCTCAACAGCATGGATTTATTGATTCTGTCGGATTTGATTTATACTCTCAAATGCTAAAAGAAGCAATTGAAGAGAGAAAAGGAACGATAGATGAAGAACAAAAACAGGCAATTGAAATTGATTTAGATATAGATGCCTATATTCCTGAGTTTTATATCCAGGATGGACAGCAAAAGATTGAAATGTATAAAAGATTTAGAGGCGTTACAAGCTTAGAGGATATGGAAGAACTAAGAGAAGAAATAATTGACCGTTTTGGAGACTATCCAGAGGAAGTTGCATATCTTTTCAAGATCACAGAAATGAAAATTTATGGAAAACGAGCGGGAGTAGAATTAATAAAACAAACGAAGGATGAAGTTCTGATTCTATTATCGGAACAAGGAAGCGATCGAATGGATGGCCAAAAAATATTTGAGAAGAGTTCCAAATACGGCAGAATGATCGGCCTTGGCATGGAAGGAAGGAAACTAAAAATGATCTTCCACGTTAAAGGTGTAGAAAAGGACAAATGGCTTAGTGCTTGTCATGAAATGGTAGAAGCATTGAGTACCTTTAAGAAAGAGCCAGAGGAAGTTACTAAATAATGATTGGGAAGCTCTCTATTAGAGAGCTTCTCCGTTTGTCGACAAAAAGATTTTTTAAAAGTTAAATTAAATTTTTATGCGTTGCTTGGAGCGGATAGGTGAGACTCCTGTGGAATTAGCGAGACAGGTGAGACCCTGGCCAAATAGGCAGACCGCGGCTCAGCGCGAGCCCCACGGAAAGCGAACCCTTGAAGCGGAAAGCAACAACTTATTCGAAGAGCTTAATAAATATACTTTAAATGGAACGTCCGTTTCTAAAATTTAGGGGTTTGTCTACAGTCTGAAGCTCTCTATTAAGAGAGCTTTTTTTCATTCCTAAATTTTCAAAAGAAATTGCCAAAAGGCAATGTTTAATAAGGAGGGACAAGGGTATAAACAAATATAGATAAAGGATAAGAGTAGTTTTTCATTCAGGCTGCGGGTATAACAACAAACTTTGCAAAAAAAAGTCTTCATTAAATGACATCTAAGTTAAGCACTTAAATAGATAAATGGTTTTATCCTCCATATAAGGAGGGGAGATTCTCGCTAATTAAGGATATGGTAAATATTTTTCCTTGGTGAAATATTCTCCAAGGAAAATAAAGCTACCTAGAGAAAATTTTACATGATTAATGTATAGAACTTACCATATGAAAGATACTATGTTTAAATATGGTGAACATTTCATGTATAGTGAGAATGCATTCACCAATTTAAAAAATCATCTGATGAAAGTGAGGCAACACGGAATGAAAGCAACTGGAATTGTGCGTCGAATCGATGATTTGGGTCGTGTCGTTATCCCAAAAGAAATCAGAAGAACATTACGAATTCGTGAAGGTGATCCATTAGAGATTTTTGTTGATCGAGATGGAGAAGTGATTTTAAAAAAATATTCACCAATTAGTGAGTTAAGTGATTTTGCTAAAGAGTATGCCGAAGCTCTCTATGATAGTTTAGGAAATGCTGTGTTAATTTGTGATAGAGATTCGTACATTGCTGTTTCAGGTGGATCGAAGAAGGATTATTTAAATAAAAATATTAGTAATATAGTGGAAAAGGCAATGGAAGACAGAGGATCTATCATAATGAATCAACAAGACCAAGTATCCTTAGTAGATGGTACGACGGAAGCTATTTCTGCTTATACAATTGGTCCGATTATTGCTAATGGAGATCCAATTGGAGCAGTTGTCATTTTTTCAAAAGAAGACTCCCTTGGTGATGTAGAGAAAAAGGCTGTAGAGACTGCGGCAGGATTTTTAGCTCGCCAAATGGAATCATAATTGCTTGCATAGCATTTTTTTACTAATCCATAAATGTTCAAAAAAGTCGACAATCTCGGAAAAGAGGTTGTCGACTTTTTTTGGTATTTCTTTTTCGTAAAAAATAAGCGCTTAATCTTACTATAGCTACCAATGGTTTTAATGAAAATTAAATATTGTTCTATTCAAGATAGAACAATATTTGTTATAATAAGTATATAACAGTTTGAGGTGGACGATTATGTATATACAAATAAATCCTGATATAGAAATGCCAATTTATGAACAGCTTACGATGCAAATTATGATAGGGATAATAAGGAAAGATTTGCAGAATGGAGATACACTGCCTTCTGTTCGGTCCTTAGCCGCTGATTTAGGTGTAAATATGCATACTGTAAATAAAAGTTACCATGAATTAGAAAATAAGGGGCTTATTGAAATAATTCCTAAATCAGGTGCAATTATTCGGACCACCAATAGGAAACCATCGGAAGAAGAGCAGGACAGGATAGAAAATAGCTTAAAGCCAATTGTAGTTGAGGCATTAGCGCTAGGGATGAATGAAGAAGAACTAATAAGTCTCATGCAATCAATTATTCAAAAATGGAAGGGGAAATAGAAATGGAAGTACTTATTTTTATTATTATGATGTTATTTACTGTCTTACTTCAAGCTGCTATCCCTTTTTTAATCAGAAAAACAATTGCATTTGGTATTACAGTTCCAGATGCACAAATAAAGCATCCTCAAATTTTGACCTATAAAAAACGATATTCTCTCTTGGTGTTGGTTCCCTCTATTATTAGTATGATCGCCTATTGTATCTGGCAAGCAGCCAGTAATCCCCAAGCCGATCAAGTTGCAATTATTGGGACATTTCTACTTTTTGTAATCTTAATTTGGAGCATTAGCCTGTATTTTTATTTTCATGGAAAAATGCTTGGCTTAAAAGGAAAAAATAAGTGGGAAGAGAAGTTAAAAGAAGTGAATGTAACAGAGCTCGGGATTAGACAGAAGGATGAAATGCTTCCATGGTATGTATTTGTTATTCCCATGATTATTACAGTTGGATTCCTTCTATTTACTGCAACTCAGTATGATGTATTGCCAACAGAAATACCTGTGCACTGGGGAGCCGATGGCAAAGCTGATCGATTTACAGCGAAGACGCCTATCTCTGCTGTATCTATGCTTCTAATTTTACTAACGATGCAGTTTATGTTCTTAGTAATCAATATAGCTACGAAGAAATCAGGCATTAAAATGATTGCCAATAATAAACAAGCATCAAAGCACAGACAGCTAAAGTATCGCAAATATTCTAGCTGGTTTACACTTCTTATGTCAATTACAGTAACTGTTCTCTTTATCATTTTGCAATTAACGACCTTATACAATAATATTTTCAGTGATTACATGCTATTTATTATTCCTCTCCTTATTATGGTTATGATATTAATTAGTACGATTGCATTTACGATCAAGGTGGAAAGGTTAAATCGAGAGTTGGATGGAAAGGAACAAGAAACGCAAGAAATCTCTACTTTTGATGCAGATAGCCATTGGAAGGGCGGATTGTTTTATTTTAATAAAAATGATCCTTCTATTTTTGTAGAAAAGCGATTTGGGATTGGATGGACGATGAACTTTGCCAATCCAATTGGGTATGTGGTTGTCTTTATTCCGTTGCTCATTATTCTCTTTTTGAGTTTTGTATAATGTTCTTTCTCTAATATAGCTGCTTTCCAGGTTTAAATTAATAGGCGCTGGAAAGCAAGTTAATTGATAATAAATGGAAAATGAGGATTTGCCTGTAATCAGGCATCTACATCCTAACTATGCTATAATACTAGCGAAGTAATTATGGAAGGAGCTAGACATGTGAAGACTTCGCAATCAAATGTCTGGTTTAAAGGCGCTTTTATTCTAATGCTAGCGGCTTTAATAACTAAAGTACTAAGCGCTGTATATCGAATACCATTTCAAAATATTGTTGGTGATACAGGATTTTATATTTATCAGCAAGTTTATCCTTTTTACGGGGTAATTATTGCTTTATCTACATATGGTTTTCCAGTAGTTCTATCAAAATTGTATATGGAAATGAAAGTAGAGGGGAATCAATCGGGTATAAATAGACTTGTGAGTTCCTCTTTTTTCTTATTTGTTCCAATAGGAATTGCAGCTTTTCTTGTTCTGTTTTTAAGCGCTGGTAGACTAGCTGTCTGGATGGGAGATCCCCATTTAACTTCTTTATTGAAGGTAATTTCTTTTGCGTTTCTTTTTTCCCCTTTGACAGCTATTTTGAGAGGGATTTTTCAGGGAGAGGGAAATATGATTCCAACAGCCGTGTCACAAGTAAGTGAACAACTACTAAGAGTTGGCATTATCCTATTTGTTGCTGTGTTTTTTTCCTATCAAGGGTATTCCTTGTATGCGATTGGTTCAGGGGCTATGTTTGGTTCTGTAATAGGTGGCTTACTTTCCCTGCTAGTATTAATCTATTTTTATAGAAAAACTTCTTTTTCTATCTCTCTATTTCGATTTTCCACTCTTTTTCACAAGGAAAATCGTGCTCTATGCAAAAGAGTGGTATATGAGGGAATTACGATTTCCATTAGTAGTATGCTTTTAATATTATTGCAGCTTGCAGATTCTTTGAACCTATATTCCTTATTAATTGAAAATGGCATGGCGGATGAAAATGCTAAAATTATGAAAGGGATTTATGATAGAGGGCAGCCGCTCATACAAATTGGAAGTATTATTTCCACATCCATGGCTTTGAGTATTGTTCCTCTTATTACAAAGGATCGACAAAAGACCAGTAATAAAGATCTAATGGGCAATATTCATTTTTCTCTTTTAGTCAGTTATTTTATTGGTCTCGGTGCAACAGTAGGTTTAATTGGAATTATTAATGAGACAAACAGCATGCTGTTTGAAAACGATGCTGGTTCGGATGTCCTGGCTGTCTTGTTTTTTGTTATCTTTTTTAATGCCATTATTGTGACAGTAATGGCGATACTTCAAGGTTTAGGACATTCTTTATATCCTGCCGTTTTGATTATAGTTGGTTTTATAGGGAAGTATGTTCTTAACATCAGTTTAGTTTCCTCCTATGGAATATATGGAGCAGCTTACGCATCACTTATTGTATTATTTATTATTTTGCTTTTAATGGTGGTAAAATTGAGAAGAATAGTCAAAGAGCCACTTATTGGCATAAAGCAAATAATGATCATTAGTGGTGCGAGTTTAGTAATGTTACTTGTACTTAAAGGATATATACCGCTTTCCTCGTTGTTGCTTGAATTTATAGAGAACGATCGCATAAAAAGTGCTATTCAAGCATTATCTGGTGTTATGATAGGCGGAATAGTTTATGTATTTCTTGTTTTACGAGGAAGTGTTTTTAAAGAGAGGGAATTATCTCTATTGCCGTTAGGAAGTAAACTAAAATGGTTTTTACCGAAAAAAGGAAGGGAACGAAATGAATAAAATAAAGATTATTGGCTTAGGTGCAGGTGATATGGATCAGCTGCCGTTAGGTGTCTATCGAAGTCTAATGGATGAGAAGAACGCTGTGTATGTACGGACAAAGGATCATCCTGTAATATCAATTCTTGAACAAGAAGGAGCCGCATTCCATTCATTTGATTCTATTTATGAAAAGCATGATCAATTTGAAGCAGTATACAAGGAAATTGTTGCATTTCTGTTAGAAAAAGCAGGAGAGAAGGATATAGTATATGCTGTTCCAGGTCATCCCCTTGTTGCAGAAAAGACGGTTCAATTGCTAATAGAAAAGGATAAAGAAGGACTAGCCTCTATCGAAATTGCCGGTGGTCAAAGCTTTCTGGACAGTATTTTTCAAGCATTGAGAATTGATCCGATAGAAGGTTTCCAGCTTCTAGATGGAACAGCTCTTGACCGCTCAAGCATCCAGCTTAGAAATCATTTGATTATTGGCCAAGTATATGATACTTTTTCTGCATCTGAAGTAAAGTTGACGCTAATGGATATACTGCCATATGACTATCCTATTAAAATTGTAACTGCAGCCGGAAGCAGTTTAGAAAACATAAAAGCAATTGAGCTGCATGAATTAGATAGAGAGATAGACTTAAATAATCTAACGAGTGTATATGTGCCGCCTGTTCGGGAGGAAAAGATATTACATAAAGAGTTTTCTCAGCTAAGACATATAATTGCGGAGCTTCGTGGGCCGAATGGCTGTCCTTGGGATAAAAAACAAACACATGAAAGCTTACGTAAATATTTATTGGAAGAAAGCTATGAATTAATTGAGGCAATCAATGAAGGGGACATCGATCATATTATTGAAGAGCTTGGCGATGTGCTATTACAAGTGATGCTCCACAGTCAAATAGGACAAGATGAAGGCTATTTTTCTATTGACGATGTTATCGAAGGAATTTCTGATAAGATGATTCGCAGGCATCCTCATGTATTTGGAGAAGAACAGGCAGAATCTGTCGATGACGTGATGAAGCATTGGCAAAATGCAAAGAAAAAGGAAGCGAAGGAAGAAAAGAGTTCTGTTTTGGATGGAATAAATCAGGCATTACCTCATTTGATGCAAGCCTATGAATTGCAGAAAAAAGCGGCAAAGGTAGGATTTGATTGGCCGGATGCAAATGGAGCATGGGAAAAGGTAAAAGAGGAGATTCTAGAGTTTCAAAAGGAAATAGAAGAGGCAACGAATAAAGAAAAAATAGAAAGTGAATTTGGTGATGTTTTGTTTTCGCTTGTAAACATCGCTAGATTTTATAAGGTTGATCCTGAGCTTGCCATCTTCCAGACAAACAAGAAATTTATTCAGCGTTTCTCGTATATAGAGGAAAAGGTGAAAGAGTCTGGGAAGGAATGGAGTCAAATGAGTTTAAAGGAATTAGACGGATACTGGAATGAAGCAAAGGAAAAACAACGATAAGAAGGGGCTGTTAGGATGCGACTAGATAAATTTTTGAAAATTTCACGCCTAATTAAACGAAGAACGTTAGCGAAGGAAGTAGCAGATCAAGGAAGAATTTTAGTAAATGGGCTGCAGGCAAAAGCGAGTACAAATGTGAAGGTTGGAGATGAGCTGCAGGTACGTTTTGGACAAAAGCTAGTAACTGCTAAAGTGGAAATGCTGCAGGAATCTACGAAAAAAGAAGATGCAGCAAATATGTATAAAATAATTAAAGAAGAAACAATTTCTTAAGTTTAATAAGCTTTATTATTGGTAATAAAACAAGGTAGAGCTGTTTTGACTATCTTCCTTTTGAAGGCTTGTTCTAAAATAATGATTGCTCACATATATTTGTACAAGTAGAGAATGTACTAAGTGATTGTGAGGGATAAAGATGAGCCAATATTATGATTCAAATACCACTAAAAGTAATAGTGTGGAACATGATGTGATTATGAGGGGAAGAAAGCTTCTAGATATTACGGGAGTAAAGCAAGTGGAGAGCTTTGACAACGAAGAGTTCATTCTAGAAACGGTAATGGGCTTTTTATCCATTCGTGGTCAAAATCTTCAAATGAAAAATCTCGATGTAGAAAAAGGAGTCGTCTCCATTAAAGGCAAGGTATTTGATTTAGTGTATGTAGACGATCAAAGCGGAGATAAGGCTAAGGGATTCTTTAGCAAGATATTCCGATGACGTTATCTACACAATTTATGACCATGCTAGCGATGGTTAGCATGGGTCTATTCTTTGGAATAAGCTTAGATACATATCAATATTTCTTGAAAAGGCCGATGCGAAAAAGAAGTATTGTTTTTATCCATGATATCCTTTTTTGGATTTTTCAGGCTCTTCTTATGTTTTATGTCCTTTTTCTAGTAAACAAAGGAGAGGTCCGCGTTTACTTGGTCTTGGCACTGCTGTTAGGGTTTGCAATGTACAAAAGTTTATTCCAAGCTCTTTATCTTCGATTATTAAAAAAAATCATTTCTTTTTGCGTTCATTCCTATCGCTTTTTTATTAAGGTGTTAGTTAATATTGTATATAAGCCAATTAAATCTATCGTATTCTTTCTCTTGTCGATAATAATTGCTTTAGGCAAGGGACTTATGGCACTTGTCAGTGTTATTATTAGGGTATTAAGATTTATCATAAGGATATTATTTAAACCTATTGGATGGCTTTTATCCCTACTATGGCTGATCGTGCCGAAAAAGGGTAAATTATTCGTCGAGAGAATTTCTAGTAAATTGGCAGGATATTACTTTAAAATAAAGAACTATTTGAAAGAATGGATAGCTAATAGAAAAAAATAATGAAAGGAGGAGCCTCTATGAGTGCCATAAGAAAACCAGATGTTACAACATTTCCAACAGAATATACTAAACAGCATCAAGCTGATAGTCTTAGTGGAGCAAGAAAGAAAAAGCTATTGATGCGAAGGCTCACAACGTTCTTCGTATGTGCGGCAGTTATTGGCTTTATCATGATTTCCACACTCATATCACAAAGCTCCACTTTAAAAGAGAAAAGAGCAGAGAAAGAGAATTTAGATGGACAACTTGTAGCGCTAGAGAAGCAAGAAGCAGAGTTAAAAGATCAGATTGCTAAATTAAATGACGAAGAGTATTTAGCTAAATTAGCTAGAAAAGATTTATTATTATCACAAAAAGGGGAAATTATTTTTAATATCCCTGAAAAAGATGCAAAAAACACTACTGGAAAATAATAAGGTCAGCTGTAATATTGACACTCTTTTTTTCCATTCTGTATAATATAAATAAGTACGATTTTTTATATCCTTAAGGAGGCAAAACTTTTTTATGTCAATCGAAGTAGGCAGCAAGTTACAAGGAAAGGTAACAGGAATTACTAATTTTGGTGCGTTTGTAGAACTCCCAGAAGGCGCAACAGGTCTTGTTCATATTAGTGAGGTCGCAGACAATTATGTTAAGGACATTAATGAACACCTAAAAGTAGGCGATGAAGTAGAAGTTAAAGTTATTAATGTCGAGAAAGACGGGAAAATTGGACTATCCATTAAGAAAGCGAAGGATAGACCAGAAAGATCAGAGAGACCAGAGAGACCACAATATGAACGCGGAGAAAGAAGAGAATCAAGAGGCGGCTATTCCGGTGGAAATTCTCAAAGGTCACGTAATGCAAAATCAAATGAAAATCGTGCTCCTAAAGAGAATTTTGAATCGAAAATGGCTCGTTTCCTAAAAGACAGTGAAGATCGATTAGCTTCTCTGAAAAGAAATACTGAGTCGAAACGCGGGGGAAGAGGCGCTAGACGCGGGTAACTTGCTGCTGAATAACCAATAGATAGCAGGGTTTATCGTTAATATATTCCCATAGCTTAAGCAAGCCAATTTGGCTTGCTTTTTTGTGTTTTAAGGAAAGTTTATTTACTGATAGCACCGTTTGCGGAGAGAAAAAAGACACAAAAAAACCACGTAAATTTTTACGTGGTTTTTTAGATAGCGGCGGAGGGGATCGAACCCCCGACCTTACGGGTATGAACCGTACGCTCTAGCCAGCTGAGCTACACCGCCATGATATTAACAAGACATTTAATATGATACAAAGAAATCAATGAGATGTCAATAGGTTTTAAATATTTCTTTAGATTATTTGTGTAGGCATCTTTTTATAGCGGTTTATTACTAGCAATTACGAAAACAGAATTTCTTATCAGTGTTTTTGAAAGTATTACCTGAGAGGTACAAGTGTAAAGGATTATTTAGTAGTCACTATTCTAAATGTAAAGAAATCTAGAAAAAACATATTGCATGAAATGACAAAAATAAGCAATAAATACAAAAAAGTGGCAGTAGGAAAGGGTAGGTACCGTTTGATAAAAAAGGATTCTAATTTATAGAGTAGCCTGTTTTCAAAGAATATTCAGAAAAAATTACCAGGAGGGAATCTATCGAATTTTGTAGCTCCTTAAAAAAATGAAGGAAAGAAGTCGAGCGAAAAGTTAGAACTGCTTCGTTATTTTGACAAACTTTTAAATAGCTTCCTTTTATAATGTGGAGCAACGATACTTGATAGGGAGTGGAGTTTATGGAAAAAGTAGAAAGGGATATAATCGACCCGATTGGTGAAGTTGATTTTGGGAAGTCGCGGGATAGCTTCAGCTCATTTGTTCATAAATTTAATGCAAAAGTGGAGAATTTCTTTTTAGTAAAAGGCTATTTACTAATAATCATTGGTTTTTTGCTTGGACGAGCCTTAATATTAGGGCAGCTTACTCCTTTTGCTCTTCCATTTTTTGCAGCCGTGTATTTATCAAGGAAAGATAAAGCCCCATTTGCACTGATTGGATTAATTGCTGGTGCGGCTACTTTGGGAATAACGGAGGCAGCTACTAATTTTGCTTTGGCTTTTTTATTCTTAATTAGCTATAAAATCATTTTGAACTGGAAAAGTAAAGAACAACAACTTGTACCAGTATTTGTTTTCGGGCTTGTCTTTCTAGGCAGCTTAGTAAAAGCTTATCTATTAACGAATGGTTTTACATTATATGGTGGAATGTTAGCGTTGGTAGAAGGTAGCCTTGGTTATATACTTACATTAATCTTTTTGCAAAGCTTACCGCTACTCACAGTGAACAAAAGGAGACAAGCACTTAAAACAGAGGAAATCGTTTGTTTGATCATTATGTTAGCTTCTATTATGACTGGAACAATAGGTTGGGCAGTGTATGGCTTATCCATTGAACATATTTTGTCTCGTTACTTAGTACTGGTATTTTCCTTTATTGCAGGAGCAACAATTGGCTCTACAGTCGGTGTAGTAACTGGATTAATTTTCAGTCTGGCAAGTATTTCTAGCTTTTATCATATGAGCTTGCTAGCATTTTCTGGCCTTCTAGGAGGATTGTTGAAAGAAGGCAAGAAGATTGGCGTTGCGCTTGGGTTATTTATTGCTACGCTCTTGATTGGAATGTATGGGGAAGGAGGAGGAATATTATCTGTTTCATTAATGGAAACAACAATAGCTGTATTTCTATTCCTTCTAACACCAAAAAGTCTAACCTCCCGCATTGCAAAGCATATACCTGGAACTACAGAATATTCCCAAGAACAACAGCAATATATGAGAAAAATGAGAGATGTTACTGCTCAAAGAGTTTCTCAGTTTTCAAATGTTTTTCAGGCACTCTCCAATAGTTTTTCCTCTCCAAATATAAGTGAGATGGTCGAGGAAGAAGATAAGGAGCTAGACTATTTTTTAAGCAATGTCACCGAAAAGACGTGTCAGACATGCTTTCGAAAGGAACATTGCTGGGCACGTAACTTTAATACAACCTATGACTATATGAAAGATATTATGACTGAAATGGCTGATACAGGCGGAAATATTTCTTCAAATCTTGCGAGGGACTGGGATAAGCATTGTTCCAGATCGAAGAGGGTAACCGATGCAATTCATCAAGAGCTCACCTTGTACCAGGCTAATCAAAAATTAAAAAAACAAGTGCAGGAAAGTAGGAAATTAGTAGCGGATCAATTGCTTGGCGTATCAGAAGTTATGGGTGATTTTGCAAAAGAAATTCAAAGAGAAAGGGAGAATCATTATAAGCAGGAAGAATTAATATTAGAAGCTATCCAGGAGTTTGGCATTCATATTGAAAATGTAGAGATTTATAGTCTGGAACAGGGAAATGTAGATATTGATATAACCATCCCCTATAATACCGGCTATGGAGAATGCGAAAAACTAATTGCACCAATGTTATCTGATATTCTTGGTGAAACAATTATTGTCAATAAAGAGGAGGTTTCTGCGTATTCCAATGATTATAGTCATGCGACATTCCGGTCAGCAAAGGCTTATACAGTAGAGACTGGAGTTGCACATGCGGCGAAAGACGGTGGATTTATCTCAGGTGACAGCTATTCAACGATTGAACTAGGTTTAGGGAAATATGCAATGGCGATAAGCGATGGAATGGGGAATGGCAAGCGTGCCCATGTGGAGAGTGAAGAGACGCTTCAATTATTGCAAAAAATACTTCAATCAGGAATTGAAGAGCAAGTAGCAATAAAGTCAATTAATTCGATCCTTTCTTTACGCACAACAGATGAAATTTTTTCAACTCTAGATTTAGCAATGATTGATCTCCAAAACGCAGCTGTAAAATTTTTAAAAATAGGATCTACACCGAGTTTTATTAAAAGAGGATCGAAAGTAATGAAAGTACAGGCAAGTAATTTGCCTATGGGTATTCTACAAGAATTTGATGTCGATGTTGTTAGTGAACAATTAAAGGCTGGAGATTTGCTAATTATGATGAGTGATGGTGTTTTTGAAGGGCCAAAACATGTTGAAAACTTTGAAATCTGGATGAAACGAAAAATTAAGGAGTTGAAAACAGAGAAACCTCAAGAAGTTGCTGATTTAATTATGGAGGAGGTTATACGATCACGTTTAGGATTAATTGAGGATGACATGACAGTATTAGTTGCGAAAATTGATCATAATATTCCAAAGTGGGCATCTATTCCAGTAAAAGGGTTTAAACAAGTGGCAAATTAAATTTAATAACTTGAAGAGGATTTCCACATTAAAGGGAAATCCTCTCCTCTGTTTATCCTTCTTAAGAAGGTATAAATTCTTCCTTTTTCGTCGAGAATGGGACTAACTCACGAAGATGGAGGGGAGATATTTATGAAAACAGGTACGTTAAAGCAGATTTTGCTTATTACAGATGGCTGTTCTAACAAAGGAGAAGATCCAATTGCGATGGCAGCCCTAGCTAATGAACAAGGAATTACCGTTAATGTCATTGGGGTAATGGAACAGGATACGATTGATGAGCAGGGGATGAAGGAAATTGAAGGCATCGCACTCTCTGGAGGCGGTGTCAGTCAAGTAGTATATGCACAGCAATTAAGCCAGACAGTCCAAATGGTTACAAAAAAAGCAATGACTCAAACACTCCAAGGTGTAGTCAATAAAGAGCTTCAACAAATATTAGGTTCCTCGAAAACAATGGAGGATCTTCCGCCAGAAAAACGAGGAGAAGTAATGGAGGTTGTTGACGAGTTAGGAGAGACAGTTGAGCTTGAAGTATTAGTATTACTGGATACAAGCGCTAGTATGAAGCAAAAACTTCCGACCGTTAAAGAGGCTTTGCTTGATCTATCTCTAAGCTTAAATGCTCGATCTGGTGAGAATCGCTACTCTGTATTTGTATTTCCCGGGAAAAAGAAAGATGTCGAAAAATTAATGGATTGGACTCCACGACTAGAATCTCTTACAAGTATATTTCCGAAATTATCCACCGGAGGAATTACGCCAACTGGTCCAGCTTTAAAAGAAGCAGTCTCTTACTTTAAGCATAAGCGCTCATTAAGGAGCTTGATCTCAAGTGATGATGAATACTTCGAAGAGTCAATTTAAAATTAATAATGGTACTGTAGTAAAAGGAAAGTGGCATAACAAGCAGTATACAATCCTAAAGGAGCTTGGCTATGGAGCGAATGGTACTGTTTTTTTGGCGGATTCTAGAATAGGAAAAGTTGCTTTGAAATTAAGTAACAATAGTGTATCTATAACTTCCGAAGTAAATGTATTGAAGTCCTTTGCAAAGGTCCAAGGTTATAGCCTTGGGCCTTCTTTAATAGATGTGGATGATTGGGTAACGAATAAAGGGAATCTCTCTTTTTATGTAATGGAATACATTAATGGACCGGATTTACTGACCTTTATTTACAATAAGGAAGGTTCATGGATTGATGTGCTAATGATCCAATTATTAAAAGATTTACAAAACCTCCATGAAAACAACTGGGTGTTTGGCGATTTGAAACCAGAGAATCTAATTATTACTGGACCACCTACGAAAATTAGATGTATTGATGTAGGTGGAACAACGATTATTGGCAGAGCAATTAAAGAATTTACAGAGTTCTTTGATAGAGGTTACTGGGGATTAGGGACAAGGAAGGCAGAACCTAGCTATGATTTGTTTGCTGTTGCGATGATTATGCTGAATCTTTATTATCCAAAGCGGTTTAATAAAGTGGAAGGCGGTCTGAAACAGCTGCAAACGATGATTCGACAAAAAAAAGAACTCCTGCGCTATGAAGGAGTTCTAATAAAAGCGTTGACTGGAAAATATCAAAGTGCAAAGGAAATGCGATTCGATTTATTAAAATTAACAAGTGGGACGAAACCAAGCGAAAGCAACGTATCGGTGGGAACGCAAAGACATAGTCCCCGACAAGTAAAAGGGCAAAAGCCCCAAACTTCCAATACAAGAAGCAAACTGGTTAAAAAGAAGAAAAAAGCTGGCTGGATTGAATCAATGCTTATCATTATTCTTATTTCCATTTGTTATATTTTGTATATATATGGTCAATTAACTTGAAAAGAGGAATTTTAACAATTTTAGAGAATAGTCTTTGGTATCACTTTCAAAAAAGTGATATCCTTGACTATAGTAAACTACAACCTCTGATGAAAAAGTAATAACCTGAGTGTTGGTAGAATAGTGATAGTGATAAGGAAGTTATCAGAAATGTTTGAAGAGCAAATTTCGAATTACTTGCAAAGAAAAAATGTGACCCTAGAAGGTAAAAAAATCTTAGTTGGAGTTTCAGGAGGACCGGATTCTTTAGCACTTCTTCATTTTTTATGGACAAAAGAAGAAGAATGGAAAATCACAGTTTATGCTGGGCATGTGGATCATATGTTTCGAGGGGAGGAGTCGGTTAAAGAGGCTGAATTTGTGAAATTATTCTGTGAAGAAAGAAACATTCCTTTTTCTTGGGAACAGATAAATTTGCCGGAGTTAATTGAAAAAACAGGGATGAATTCGCAAGCAGCTGCGAGAGAATGTAGATATTCTTTCTATGAAAAAGTCATGAAGGATCATAGCATAGATTATTTAGCACTAGGTCATCATGGCGATGATCAAATAGAAACAATTCTAATGCGATTAACGAGAGGAAGTTCAGGTAAAGCAAGAGCCGGGATTCCTTTTATCCGCGATTTTGGAACAGGAAAAATTATTCGCCCCTTTTTATGTTTAGAAAGGATGGATATTGAGGAATATTGTACAATACATAATCTAAATCCAAGAAGAGATCCAAGCAATGAAAAAGGAACATATAGTAGAAACAGATTCAGAAAGCATGTTGTGCCGTTTTTGAAAAAGGAAAACGTACATGTCACAAGGCATTTTCAGCGATTTAGTGAAGAATTAGCAGATGATGAACTCTATTTAATGAAGCAGGCAGAAGATAAACTTTCTTTTATTTTAACCAAAAAAGGGAAAGAGGAAGTTGTAGTTGATATTAATCGCTTTCTTTCAATAGCTATTCCTTTACAAAGAAGGTGTATTCAACTAATATTAAATTATCTCTATGACGAGATGCCTAATTCATTATCCGCATTACATACTGAGCAAATTTTTGTCTTACTTAAGAGTCCTCATTCTTCTGGAAATATTGATCTCCCGAATGGTTTGAAAGTGAAAAAATCTTATTATTCACTTCATTTTCAACTTAATTTTTCTCCAACTAAATCCTTTTATTATGAATTATCAAAAATGGGAGAGTTATTATTACCAAATGGGTACAATATTAAGGTAGAATATATAAACGGTGAACTTAATACAGATAGTCATTGTACTCTTTTGGACTCATCTTCTATTTCCCTTCCTCTTATTATCCGTACTAGAAGAGACGGCGATAGAATTCGTTTGAAAGGGATGGATGGACAGAAAAAAGTGAGCCGTATTTTTATCGATGAAAAAATTCCAATCCAGGAAAGAGAGAATTGGCCAATCATTACGGATAGCAAAGGCGTTATTCTTTGGATACCAGGACTAAAAAAATCGATATATTCTCATAGTAATACGAATAGTGGTAGTAATCTATTAATAACATATAAAAAGCAATGATCTTCTAGGGGGCACACAAGAAATGAAACACGATATTGAAAAAATATTGATATCTGAAGAAGAAATACAAGGAAAAATCAAAGATTTAGCTTTTCAACTTACAGAGGAATATCAAGATAAATTTCCTTTGGCAATTGGCGTATTAAAAGGTGCTATGCCCTTTATGGCGGATCTTTTAAAACGAGTGGATACATACCTGGAAATGGATTTTATGGATGTGTCAAGTTATGGTAACTCTACTGTTTCTTCTGGAGAAGTAAAAATCTTAAAGGATTTGGATACTTCTGTTGAAGGAAGAGACATACTAATTATCGAAGACATCATTGATAGTGGTTTAACATTAAGCTACCTTGTAGAGTTGTTCCGTTATCGTAAAGCAAAATCAATCAAAATTGTGACTCTTCTTGATAAACCTACTGGTAGAAAAACAAATCTTGAAGCAGATTATGTAGGATTTATCGTCCCAGATGCTTTCGTAGTTGGTTATGGATTAGACTACGCTGAAAAGTATCGTAATCTACCTTATATTGGTGTATTAAAGCCAGAAGTTTATACAAGTGTAAGTGAATAAGTATATAGGATAGGAATTGCATTCCACAAAGGGTAATTCCTTGAATTTACTTAATTTTCTATGTTACTATACTCTATAGTTTGTTTACCGTGGGAGGAGGTAAGGGATGAACCGTATTTTTCGTAATACCATTTTTTATTTATTAATATTTTTAGTAATTATCGGTGTGGTTAGTTTTTTCAATGGAAATAATCAGCCTACCAAGCATTTAACATATACTGAATTGATAAATCACCTTGAAGATGGTGATGTTGTAGAAATAACGCAACAGCCTGAAAGAGGTGTTCTAGAAATACGTGGGAAATTGACTGGCTATAAAGAAAACGAAACGTTTGTTTCTTATGTAACAAACAATGAGACAAATGCAGATGTAATCTTAAAAGCTGCTAAAGAAGGATCCAAAATCGATGTGCAACCTGCACAAGAAACAAGTGGATGGATTACATTCTTTACTTCAATTATTCCGTTTGTGATTATATTTATCCTATTTTTCTTCTTGCTCAATCAAGCCCAAGGTGGCGGCGGCGGCCGCGTAATGAACTTTGGTAAAAGTAAGGCAAAGCTTTACAATGAGGAAAAGAAAAAAGTTCGCTTCAATGATGTAGCGGGTGCAGATGAAGAAAAGCAAGAGCTAGTTGAAGTGGTGGAATTCTTAAAGGATCCACGTAAATTCGCTGAGCTAGGTGCCAGAATTCCAAAAGGTGTTCTACTTAATGGACCTCCAGGAACTGGTAAAACACTACTTGCGAGAGCAGTTGCCGGAGAAGCTGGCGTACCTTTCTTCTCCATTAGTGGTTCTGACTTCGTAGAAATGTTTGTTGGGGTTGGGGCTTCACGTGTTCGTGATTTATTCGAAAACGCGAAGAAAAATGCTCCTTGTATTATCTTTATTGATGAAATAGATGCAGTTGGTCGTCAGCGTGGTGCTGGTTTAGGTGGAGGACACGATGAACGTGAACAAACATTAAACCAACTATTAGTTGAAATGGATGGATTCGGTGCAAACGAAGGGATTATTATTATCGCTGCTACAAACCGTCCTGATATTTTAGATCCTGCGTTATTACGTCCAGGTCGTTTTGACCGTCAAATTACAGTAGACAGACCAGATGTTAATGGTCGTGAAGCAGTGTTACGTGTACATGCTCGTAACAAGCCTCTCGATGAGTCTGTTAATCTAAAAAGCATCGCTCAGCGTACACCAGGATTTTCTGGTGCTGATTTAGAAAACCTTCTAAATGAAGCAGCGCTTGTTGCAGCGAGATCAGATAAGAAGAAAATTGATATGGAAGACATGGATGAAGCTACAGATCGTGTTATTGCTGGACCTTCCAAGAAAAGCCGTGTTGTTTCTAAAAAAGAAAGAAACATTGTTTCTTACCATGAAGCAGGTCATACAATTATCGGTGTTGTATTAGATGAAGCGGATATGGTTCATAAAGTAACAATCGTACCTCGTGGCCAAGCGGGTGGATATGCAGTTATGCTTCCTAAGGAAGATCGTTTCTTAATGACGAAGCAAGAGCTTCTTGATAAGATTACCGGTTTACTTGGTGGTCGTGTAGCAGAGGATATTGTTTTCGGTGAAGTAAGTACCGGAGCACATAATGATTTCCAACGAGCTACAGGTATTGCTCGTAAAATGGTAACGGAGTATGGGATGAGTGATAAGCTTGGACCATTGCAATTCGGTCAAGCGCAAAGCCAAGTATTCTTAGGCAGAGATTTAAATAATGAGCAAAATTATTCGGATGCAATTGCATACGAAATAGATTTAGAAATCCAAAGAATCATTAAAGAATGTTATGATAGAGCGAAGAAAATTCTTACAGAAAACCGTGAGAAGTTGAACTTAATCGCTGAAACACTTCTTGAAATAGAAACATTGGATGCAGAACAAATCAATAGCCTATACAAAGATGGCGTTTTGCCTGATCGTACGATAAAAGCTGATACTACTTTAGGTTCAGAGGACTTAAAGGTAAATATTAATAAAAAAGATGAGGATGACAAGTAAGTCGTTCATCTTGAAAAGGATACGCTTTTAAAAGCGTATCCTCTTTTTTATTTGTTTTTGTAAATATAACAATCAGCTTTTAGAAAGCAACCATTGCTTTAGACTTTGTCTCTTTCCTGTTGTATGATATGATATTTCCAGTATTGAAAAAGAACGTTTTTAAATGGCTTAAATAAATGAGCAACCATAAGAAAAACAATTTACAGCTATAGAAATAAGATAATAAAGTAAGTAGAGCAATAAGTGAGATTTTAAGAATGAAATTAATTAAAAAGTGGTGACCATAATGATTTTTGTCTTTGATATTGGAAATACAAATATAGTATTAGGTGTATATGATAAAGAAGAATTAAAGCATCATTGGAGAATTGAAACGAATCGTTATAAAACGGAAGACGAATATGGTATGATCATTAAATCCTTATTCGACCATGTTGGTTTAACATTTTCGGATATTAGTGGGATTGTCATTTCATCCGTTGTCCCGCCAATAATGTTCTCTCTAGAAAGAATGTGCCAAAAGTATTTCCAATTAAAACCGCTAGTGGTTGGTCCGGGGACGAAGACAGGCTTAAATATAAAATATGATAATCCTAAAGAAGTAGGAGCTGATCGAATTGTCAACGCAGTAGCGGCTATTCATGAATATGGAAGTCCGTTGATTGTGGTGGATTTTGGTACAGCTACAACCTTCTGCTATATAAATGAACATAAGCAATATCTGGGTGGAGCTATAGCGCCAGGGATTAATATTGCTACAGAAGCTTTGTATTCTAAAGCGGCGAAGTTGCCGCGGATTGAAATTGCGCGACCAGAAGGGGTAATTGGTAAGAACACTGTTTCTGCCATGCAATCAGGGATTCTTTTCGGCTATGTGGGACAGGTAGAGGGAATTGTTAAAAGAATGAAGCAAGAAAGCGTTGTGCAGCCAAAGGTTATTGCAACAGGAGGATTAGCTAATCTGATTGCCAAAGAATCCACTATAATTGATGAAATAGATCCGTTTCTTACATTAAAGGGATTACAGCTTATTTATAAAAAAAATAAGGATACACTAAAATAAATAGAGAAGTTCATATTGACCTATTTTTAAACGGAATGAGTAGTCCGTTGATTAACTGATAGAAAAAAGGAGTAAATTATGAGTGATTATTTAGTAAAAGCGTTAGCGTTTGATGGTGAAGTTCGTGCATATGCAGTAAGGAGTACAGAAACAGTTGGAGAAGGACAAAGAAGACATCACACTTGGCCGACGGCTTCAGCTGCTTTAGGTAGATCTTTAACAGCGACAGCAATGCTAGGTGCTATGCTTAAAGGAGACCAAAAGTTAACGGTGAAAATTGATGGTGGTGGACCAATCGGTCTTATCTTAGTAGACGGGAATGCAAAGGGGGAAGTACGTGGATATGTTACTAATCCACAAGTCCATTTTGATTTAAATGAGCACGGAAAATTAGATGTAAGAAGAGCTGTCGGAACAGAAGGGACATTATCTGTTGTAAAAGACATCGGAATGCGTGACTATTTTACAGGACAGGTTCCGATTGTTTCTGGCGAACTTGGAGAAGATTTTACCTATTATCTATTTAATTCAGAACAGGTACCTTCCTCTGTTGGAGTTGGGGTATTAGTGAATCCAGATAATAGTATCTTAGCCGCTGGAGGTTTTATTATTCAATTAATGCCTGGAGCGCAAGATGAAACGATTACGAAGATTGAAAAACGATTGACTGAAATTCCGCCAATTTCTAAATTAATCGAAAAGGGTCTAACACCAGAAGAACTTCTAGAAGAGATATGTGGGAATGACAATGTAAAAGTAATCGAGAAAATGCCGATTTCCTTTACATGCACCTGCTCGAAAGAAAGATTTTCTAATGCAATTGTCAGTTTAGGCCAAGCGGAAATCGAAGATATTATCGAAACAGACGGTCAAGCAGAAGCGGAATGCCATTTCTGTAATGAGAAATATGTATTTACCAAAGAAGAACTAGAAAAATTACTAGAAGAAGCAAAATAAGAACTGTAATGAGGCGGTCTCCAAGAAAGGTTATTTATAATCGTTCTGAGAGGCTGTTTTTTATTGTTTCTAAAGCAATATTTTATATGGAATAGGGGATAGATTAACTTTAGCAATACAACTGCAGCATGAATATACGTAAACTTTTGAGAAGGGTAGCAAGTAAGGGTATCTTTAGTGATAAACAGGCTATAAAGAACAATGATTAATTTTTCGGAAAATACAAACATATCAATTGACAAGTGAAGGAGTTATTTGGTAAATTAATATTATAAAACCAATTAAATTACTCGGAATAATGATAAGGGGAGATAGAAAATGTCAAAAATCGCAAATTCTGTAGTGGATCTTATCGGCGGAACACCTATAGTTAAATTAAACCGTTTAGTAGAAGATGAGTCTAGTGCAGACGTTTATTTAAAATTAGAATACATGAACCCAGGTAGTAGTGTAAAAGATCGTATTGCACTTGCAATGATTGAAGCGGCTGAAAAAAGCGGTGACTTAAAACCAGGTAGCACAATTATCGAACCAACTAGTGGAAATACAGGAATCGGGCTTGCTATGGTTGCTGCTGCAAAAGGTTATCGTGCGATTTTAGTTATGCCAGAAACAATGAGTATCGAGCGTCGCAGATTGTTGAAAGCGTATGGTGCTGAATTAGTATTAACACCAGGACCAGAAGGGATGGGTGGAGCTATTCGTAAAGCAGAAGAATTAGCAAAAGAAAATGGCTACTTTATTCCACAGCAATTTAAAAATATTTCTAATCCTGAAGTACATAGATTAACAACAGGACCGGAAATTATAGATGCTTTTGGTGAAGATGGTTTAGATGCATTTATTGCTGGTATTGGTACAGGTGGAACAATCACTGGTGCGGGGGAAGTATTGAAGGAAAAATATAAAGATATCAAAATTTATGCAGTAGAGCCTGCTGATTCTCCTGTTTTATCAGGCGGAAAACCAGGTCCGCATAAAATTCAAGGAATCGGTGCTGGATTTGTTCCTGATATTTTAAATAGTGAAGTGTATGAGGGGATTATTCAAGTTTCAACAGACCAAGCTTTTGAATATGCTCGTCGCGCAGGAAAAGAAGAAGGCGTATTAGGCGGTATTTCTTCTGGTGCAGCTATTTATGCAGCTTTACAAGTAGCAAAGGAGCTAGGAAAAGGGAAAAAGGTATTAGCAATTATCCCAAGTAACGGAGAACGCTACCTAAGCACACCTCTTTATCAGTTTGATGAAGAATAAGCATGAAAGTTAAATCACAGAAGCCTCCCTTTAAAAGGGGGCTTTTTGTTGTGTGCCAGGCATGGCATCTATCTAGGTGGTGAAAGTCCACTGTGGGGGTAACATCGACCAACCACTAAGGAAGCGCAAGGTAGTTATCGTGAGGTAGGGGCTGGAGGAAGCATAGAATAAAATCTTGGCTCGACGGACAGAAATCTGATACTAAGGCTTTATAAAGGGATGAGGGGCCAACACAAGTCAAAGTCCAAAAGATTGCGTAACTTTATGGAGTAAATCAGGCGAGTAAAAGAGGAAAGATAATTGTCTTACCCTGGGAGGTCTTGCGGATGTACAGAAGTACAGTTTAAAAAGGTTAGCCGCAAGAAGTCAGCAGAAGCCATAGTAGTGAAAATAGTTCATGAAGGGCTGAACAAATTTATAGTGTTTCAACACCACGAATGCGTAAGTGGCATACTCCGAATGTATTAATGGTGGAAAGTATGAGCGTATCTCAAAGGCTAACCAAAAAAGGAGCTATCACTTACTACGTGAGAGGGGCGAAAATAATCATCTTATTTTCCCTCTACTCGATTTTGGGATAAAAATTACATGTGTGCAGAAATAGGTAGTTTTTTTGTATTTCCTTCTATGCATCCTGTATGATGAGAACAGATAAATTGTAAGGAGAGAAGCCTAATTGAAGAATTACAAGATATATAGTAAGACTATTCCTTTATCACATGATCAATTTTTTAAGCATTTTTTAACCCTTGCTGAAGATAAGTCCCATTATGTTCTATTAGAAAGTGGACGCGGTGGCAGATATAGTATTGGTGCATTTTCGCCAGTAGTAAAAATGATTGGTAGAGAAAATCGTTTAGAAGTGATGAATGAACAAGGGACTACCATAATTGAAGGTAATCCCCTTCATTCTATAAAACAAGTAATGAATCAATATGTTGTGGAATCGAGTCCAGAGCTACCTGATTTTCAAGGGGGTGCGCTTGGGTTTATTAGTTATGATTATATCCGTTATATCGAAAAAATTCCGAATCAGACAAAAGATGATTTGAATATTCCGGATGTGTTTTTTTTATTGTTTGAAGAGTGGTTTACTTACGACCATAAAGAAAATGAACTCTGGATTTCTGGATTATATGCAGAGAATCAGTTAACTATTATTCAGGATAAAATAGAAACCTATGCGATAAGTTGGACAGGAGAAAATAAAATGGAACGTCCGCAAGGTGATGTAGGAAAATCTGAAGGAGTAAAGGTATCGATTGAAGATAATGAATTTCAACAATCCGTGCGCAAGATTCAGGAATATATTTCTGCAGGAGACGTATTCCAAGTTAACTTATCTGTTCGACAGGCTAAAGCCTTGCATGTGTCTGCACTTGAGGTTTATAAGCAGCTGAGAGTTTTAAATCCTTCTCCGTACATGGGCTATTTCCATACACCTGAGTTCCAGTTAGTAAGTGGTTCGCCAGAGCTTTTAGTAAAAAAGAAAGGGCAGCAAGTGAGCACGCGACCGATAGCGGGAACGCGATCACGTGGTAAGAATGAAGCAGAGGATTTGGCACTTGCTAATGAATTGATGGAAAGTGAAAAGGAAAGAGCAGAGCACGTAATGTTAGTAGATCTAGAAAGGAATGACTTAGGGAGAGTATGTGCATATGGGAGTGTTCGAGTAAATGAATTTATGGTTATCGAAAAGTATTCCCATGTGATGCATATTGTATCTAATGTAAAAGGTCGGCTAGCAGATGATAAAGATGAGTATGATCTTATTGATAGCATGTTTCCAGGTGGAACGATTACGGGTGCGCCGAAGATACGAACGATGGAAATTATTGAAGAACTTGAACCAGTCCGCCGCGGACCATATACAGGCTCATTAGGATGGATTGGCTTTAACCATGATACGGAGCTAAATATTATGATACGGACGATGTTGGTAAAGGAAAATCAAGCATATGTTCAAGCTGGTGCGGGGATTGTAATTGATTCTATCCCTGCAAATGAATACAAAGAATCCATGAAAAAGGCGAGAGCGCTGTGGAATGCGAAAGAATTAGCGGAAGAGGAATTAGGTGGAATCGAATGATCTATATGATTGATAACTATGATTCTTTCACTTATAATCTTGTGCAATATTTAGGTTCATTAGGACAAGAATTACAAGTGAAAAGAAATGATAAAACGTCTTTAGAGGAAATAAATAAAGAAAATCCTTCGTATTTGATGATTTCTCCAGGTCCGTGTACTCCTAATGAAGCTGGGATTAGCTTGGAGGCGATTCGCTACTTTGCTGGTAAAATGCCGATTTTTGGTGTGTGTCTAGGCCATCAGGCGATCGGTCAGGTTTTTGGAGGGGATGTTGTCCGAGCAGCTAATTTAATGCATGGAAAAACCTCGTTGATCTACCATGATAACAAAACGATTTTTCAAGGCTTGCCCAATCCTTTTCCGGCTACACGCTATCATTCCTTAATTATCAAAAAAGAAACATTGCCTTCGTGTTTAGAAATAACTGCTTGGACAAAGGAAGGGGAGATTATGGGGATTAGACATAAGGAACTTCCGATTGAAGGTGTACAGTTTCATCCAGAATCAATTATGACAGAAGCTGGTATGGAAATATTGCAGAATTTCATTCAATATTATAGAGAAGGAAGCAAGCGATAAGATGTATATGTACTTAAATGGGCAGATAATCCCAGAAGAAGAGGCGGTTATATCTGTTTTTGATCATGGATTTATGTATGGATTAGGCTTATTTGAAACAATTCGTGTATACGATGGACATCCTTTTCTATTAGATGACCATCTACATCGATTAAATGAAGGCTTACAAGAGATGAATATAGAGAAGTCTTTTGGTAGAGAAGAAATAGTCTCAGTTATTCAATATCTTTTGGAAAAAAATGATATTAAAAATGCATATATTCGCTGGAATGTTTCAGCGGGAAATGGAATGATAGGGCTCCAAACAGATCAATATATAGCCCCGAATACAATTGTGTATATAAAGCCACTTCCTAAAGCGGAGGGAATAATGGAAAAAACGGGACAAATAGTTACGATTCCAAGAAATACCCCAGAAGGAGCTTTTCGCTTAAAATCCCATCATTTTTTTAATAATATCCTTGCTAAACGAGAGATTGGCACGGATATGACTATAGAAGGGATTTTTTTAACGAATGAAGGCTATTTGGCAGAAGGAATTACTTCTAATCTTTTCTGGGTCATCAATGGAATGCTCTATACTCCTAGCTTGCGAACGGGTATATTAAATGGGATTACGAGACAGTTTATTTTATCCCTTGCAGAGAATATGGGAATCGTTATAAAAGAAGGCATGTTTCCGTTGGATATACTTGCGGATGCAGAAGAGGTATTTGTAACGAATTCTATCCAGGAGATAATTCCGATAAAAAGAATAGATACATATGGCTATAAAGGCTTAAAAGGCACTATTGCTAGTGTATTTCATAAAGAATATAGAAAGTATTCCAATCAATTATGGTCGGTAAAAGAATTAGGAGGAATAAAGGAATGATAAATAAAATAGAGTGTGGTCCATACACATTGGATTTTAATCAAAAAACGATGGTGATGGGAATTTTAAATGTAAATCCTGATTCCTTTTCCGATGGAGGAAAATACAACAAAATAGAAACAGCGCTGAAGCGTGCGATACAGATGGTGGAGGACGGAGCTGATATTATCGATATTGGTGGCGAATCCACAAGACCTGGATACACAGAAATTTCGGTAGAGGAAGAACTGGACCGAGTAATTCCGATTATTGAGCGATTAAAGATGGAGGTAGATGTTCCTTTATCCATTGATACGTATAAAGGAAAAGTGGCGAGACAGTCTTTACGAGCAGGTGCGCACATTATCAATGATATATGGGGGGGAAAGAGAGACCCTAAAATGGCGGCTATTGCAGCAGAATATCAAGCTCCGATTATATTAATGCATAATAGGGATAATCTTAACTACACATCTTTTTTAGAAGATGTAATAACTGATTTACAGGAAAGCATTGCAATTGCAAAAGCGGCAGGGATCTCTGATGAAAAAATTATTCTTGATCCTGGTATTGGCTTTGCAAAGGATTTGAATGGAAACTTGGAAATGATGCGGGGTTTAGATAAGCTTGTTGATATGGGATATCCAGTGCTGCTTGCTACTTCGAGAAAATCGTTGATTGGTAATGTGTTAAATTTACCTGTAACAGAACGATTGGAAGGAACGGGAGCTACTGTTTGCTATGGTATTCAAAAAGGATGCCATATTATTCGAGTGCATGATGTGAAAGAAATGACGCGAATGGTACGTATGATGGATGCTTTGATGGGAAAGGGAGAGTATAGTGGATAAGATACTATTAAATCAAATGGAGTTTTATGGTTACCACGGAGTTTTTAAAGAAGAAACGAAGTTAGGTCAACGTTTTATTGTAGATTTACAAGTAGAGGTGGATTTAGCAAAGGCTGGAGAAACGGATGATCTACAATATTCGGTTAATTACGGACAGCTTTTCTTCGATGTGAAGGAGATTGTTGAAGGGAAGCCATATCAATTAATAGAAGCAGTCGCAGAGAATATTGCAAAGAAACTGTTGGCATCCTATTCCCTCATTGAGGGCATAACTGTTCGGATTATTAAACCAGATCCTCCTATTCCAGGTCATTATAAATCGGTTGCTGTAGAAATTACGAGGCGGAGAAAAGGATGAATAAAGTTTATTTATCATTAGGATCGAATATAGGTAATCGATTGGTATACTTGTGTGAGGCAGTGCAAATGCTTCGTAATCATAAACAGATAAAAGTGGTAAATATTTCATCTATATATGAGACCGATCCAGTTGGATATGAGGAGCAAGCACTATTTTTAAATATTGTAGTACAGATTGAAACGTCATTAAATGCTTATTCACTATTAGAAGAATGCCAAAACATCGAAAATGAACTTGGGAGAAAAAGGATAATTAGATGGGGGCCTAGAACAATAGACCTTGACATTTTATTGTATAATCATGAAAATATAGTATCAGATAAGCTAATTATTCCACATCCACGAATAGAAGAGCGAGCATTTGTTTTAGTTCCATTAATAGAAATTGCTCCAGACATAAAGTTACCAAATAAATCATTGCTTTTAAAAGAGAGTTTGAAGCTTTTGCCAGATAGAGAAGGAGTAAGGGTATGGAAACAACAGAAAAATGGGGAAGACGTATTCGAGCTTTTCGAAAGCTAAAAGGATATACACAGGAAAGTCTAGCGAAAGAGTTGCTTGTTTCTGTTTCTATTTTAGGAGAGATTGAGCGGGGGAATCGTATGCCTTCAGAAGAGATGATTGATTCTATTGTTGGTGTGCTAAAGATAACAAGAGAAGAGTTAGATCCACATCAAAATAAATAAGGGTGATGAATCAAGGAGGTAAAACGATTGTTTAAGATAGGAAATGTTGAAATAAGCAACCGTGTGGTACTTGCGCCGATGGCTGGCATTTCGAATTCTGCTTTTCGCCTAACGGTTAAAGAATTTGGAGCGGGTCTTGTTTGTGCGGAAATGATCAGTGATAAAGGGATTGTCTTAAAAAATGAAAAAACAATGAACATGCTTTATATTGATGAACGGGAAAATCCGCTGAGCTTACAGATTTTTGGTGGAGAAAAAGAAACGTTAGTACAAGCTGCACAATTTGTTGATAAGAATACCAATGCCGATATTATTGATATTAACATGGGTTGTCCGGTACCGAAAATTACAAAATGTGATGCGGGCGCTAAATGGTTGCTGGATCCAGATAAAATCTATGATATGGTTTCTGCGGTTGTAGAAAATGTAGATAAACCTGTTACGGTTAAAATGCGTATGGGCTGGGATGAAGATCATATTTATGCGGTAAGAAATGCACAAGCGGTCGAGCGTGCAGGTGGAGCTGCTGTTGCTTTACATGGTCGTACACGTGTCCAACTATATGAAGGAACGGCCAACTGGGATATTATCCGTGAAGTAAAACAATCTATCAATATTCCTTTAATGGGAAATGGAGATGTAAAAACACCACAAGATGCTAAAAGAATGTTAGAAGAAACAGGCTGTGATGGTGTAATGATTGGTAGAGCTGCACTTGGAAATCCATGGATGATTTATAGTACGGTTAAGTATTTAGAAACAGGCGAATTAATAGGCGATCCATCTGCTCGTGAAAAGATAAATGTATGCTTGCTTCATCTGGATCGTTTAATCAGCTTAAAGGGTGAGTATGTAGCAGTTAGAGAAATGCGTAAACATGCCGCGTGGTACTTAAAAGGGATTAAAGGAAATGCAAAAGCAAGAACTGCAATTAATCAATGTGAAACAAGAGAACAGTTAGCTACAGTATTAAATGCACTGGTGCTAGAAGTAGAAGCTAGAGATCAATCTGAAATCCAAGTAGGTTAATTTGAAGGTAACTGTTTAAATTTCCTGTAATATGTGTAAAAATAAAGCTGTTGGATAAAAATCTGACAGTTTTTTTTCTTTTTTAGTGTCTGTAATCGTGACATTGTGTAGAATAATAAAGTATGTATAAAATTGAACGATTCCTTTTTTAGGTGATCATACATAAAAAGATAGTGGAGATGATTAAGCATGAGTCATGAAGAATTAAACTTAAATGACCAATTACTAGTTAGACGTAACAAAATGAATGAGTTACGTGAACAAGGAATAGATCCGTTTGGTAAACGTTTTGATAGAACTCATTTATCAGAAGCTTTAAAAAAACAATATGAATCTCTAGAGAAAGAAGAGCTAGAGGAAAAGAATATTACTGTTACAATTGCTGGTAGAGTAATGACCAAAAGAGGGAAAGGGAAAGCTGGATTTGCTCATATTCAAGATCTTGAAGGACAGATTCAATTATATGTTCGGAAAGACAATGTAGGAGAAGAGCAATATGCTATTTTCAACTCTGTGGACTTGGGAGATATTGTTGGTGTTGAGGGTGTTCTATTTAGAACAAATGTAGGGGAACTTTCTATTAAAGTAAAAGATTTTACTTTACTTACAAAAGCTTTGCGCCCCTTACCTGATAAATTCCATGGTTTAAAAGACATTGAGCAACGCTATCGTCAACGTTATTTAGATTTAATTTCAAGTGAAGAAAGCAAAAATACCTTTATTCTACGCAGTAAAATTATTCAATCAATGCGTCGATATTTAGATAGCCATGGATATTTAGAAGTAGAAACACCGATGATGCATTCCATTGCAGGTGGAGCATCTGCGCGCCCGTTTATTACGCACCATAATGCATTAGATATGCCTTTATATATGCGTATTGCTATTGAGCTTCACCTTAAAAGATTAATAGTAGGTGGATTAGAAAAAGTATATGAAATTGGTCGAGTATTCCGTAATGAAGGTGTATCAACAAGACATAACCCCGAATTTACAATGATAGAGCTTTATGAAGCTTACGCCGATTACCGCGATATTATGAGTCTTACAGAAAATTTAGTAGCTCATATTGCACAAGAAATCCATGGTTCTACTACAGTAGCATATGGAGATTATCAAGTTGATTTGAAGCCGGAATGGACAAGACTTCATATGGTAGATGCGATCAAGCAATACACAGGTGTAGATTTCTGGCCTGAGATGAGTGTAGAAGAGGCTAGAAAATTAGCGAAAGAAAATAATATAGAAATCAATGATAATATGACATATGGTCATATTGTTAATGAATTCTTCGAGCAAAGAGTAGAAGAAAAATTAATTCAGCCTACATTTATTTACGGTCATCCATTAGAAATTTCGCCATTAGCGAAGAAAAATGAGGAAGATCCTCGTTTTACAGATCGATTTGAATTATTCATAGTAGGTAGAGAGCATGCGAATGCCTTCACTGAATTAAATGATCCAATTGATCAACGAGAAAGATTTGAAGCGCAATTAAAAGAGCGTGAGCAAGGAAATGATGAAGCGCACTTAATGGATGAGGATTTTGTAGAAGCGTTAGAATACGGTATGCCTCCAACAGGTGGTCTAGGTATTGGTATTGACCGTCTAGTTATGCTGTTAACGAATTCTCCGTCTATCAGAGATGTATTGTTATTCCCATTAATGAGACATCGCTAAAAAGAGACAGGGTACCTTTAAGGAGGTACCCTGTTTTTTTAGGTTAGTTTATACTATTGTTGTTTTTCGATAGGTTAATATACACTGAGTGGCCAGAATTCATGTAATAGATGATGTGGTTAGCAAAAAAACAGCTTTCATCTGAGGAGGTTTAGTAAGCTCGGTGGAAAGTGTCATGTAGTAGTAAGTTACAGTAGTTTCTTTACGCAGCCGATAATTTCTAAATAGATACGATACTTGCTGGATGATTAATAAGAATTAAATGTTCTATATAAGGCAGACAATCTTCTGTTTTTTCGTGTATTGTGTTCTGTTATTAACAGATTTGTTTAGGAGGTAGGAATGGAGGGAAGGTATTAAAACAGAGTAGACAGTACAATATAGAAGAGAGTGTAAGTAAAGATGGTATTTGGAAGAAAGATCTGTATAAAATTTAGTTGTTATTTTTTAAACTCAAAGTAGGAATAAAATACGTTAAATAATAAGAATATTTTTTCTTTTAAAAAGTAGTTGCACAGAGAGTGAAACGGTGGTATATTAATATTCGTTGCTGAAACAAGCAATGACGAAAGAAAAAAGAAATAAAAAAAGTGTTGACTCTGAAGATGACTTCTGATAATATTAAAAAGTCGCCGATGACGACGCGAAACAAATTGCTCTTTGAAAACTGAACAAACAAACGTCAACAATAATCGTTTT
>NZ_DALZDK010000036.1:0-28427 GCF_031978665.1 Niallia sp.
TCTGGGAGAAAAAGTGGATGCGAAGGTAACAGAGAAAGGTTCTCTAAGCCCGTCTAGGAGAAAAAGTGGATGCGAAGGTAACAGATGGCGGCATTAATGCTCTTTAAAACTAATTGAAGCAAAGTGCGGTAATTATTATTCACTACTGTGCTCTGTGTTTCCTATATCTTAGGAATAGTCGCTCCACCCCACACGCCCCTAATCAGGCCACCCTCCGCTTTTCGATTAGTCTAGCTCCAGCGCCTATCGTTTAGCAAACTTCCAGGTGCCTTCCCTACGATAAGTCAACATCAGCTCACTAACGTTCCCTGTGTTTCCTATATCTCAGTCAGACACCTTCCAGTTTGTACAACGATAACCAGGCGCTTCCGCTTTTCGATTTGTAAAGATATTTTCTTGACATCTTTTTTTCTGGTGTGTAAAATAGTCGATGTAAAGGCTTTTGACTTAACACGGGGGTATTATTCGATGCTTGAGAAAACAACGAGAATGAATTATTTATTTGATTTCTATCAGTCGTTGTTAACGCCGAAGCAACGAAGCTATATGTCTCTTTACTATTTGGATGATTACTCTCTTGGGGAGATTGCTGCTGAGTACAATGTAAGCCGTCAAGCGGTGTATGACAACATTAAACGTACCGAGGCAATGCTAGAAGAATATGAGAATAAGTTATTGTTACTTCAGAAATTTCAGGAACGTCAAGTTCTTTTTGAAAAGATGAAAAAAATGCTAGAACATGATACCTTATCTATATCTGCGTTGCGAGAGGCAGTAGAAGAACTAGAGAAATTAGATTAAGGAGGCTGACGTATGGCATTTGAAGGTTTAGCTGACCGACTGCAGAACACGATGCAAAAAATCCGTGGAAAAGGGAAAGTAAATGAAGCGGATGTGAAAGAGATGATGCGTGAAGTTCGTCTCGCGCTCCTTGAGGCAGACGTTAACTTTAAAGTGGTAAAAGACTTTGTCAAAAAAGTAAGTGAACGTGCAGTAGGACAGGAAGTGCTAAAAAGCTTAACTCCTGGACAACAAGTTATTAAAGTAGTAAAAGAAGAGCTTACAGAACTAATGGGTGGAGAAGAAAGTAAAATTGGTGTGAGTAAACGTCCTCCAACTGTCATTATGATGGTCGGACTTCAAGGGGCAGGTAAAACAACAACCACCGGTAAGCTTGCAAATTTACTGCGAAAAAAACATAATCGTAATCCACTATTAGTAGCTGCGGATATTTATCGTCCTGCTGCGATTAAGCAATTGCAAACATTGGGTAAACAGCTTGATTTTCCTGTGTTTTCACTAGGAGACCAAGTGAGTCCGGTTGAAATTGCAAAGCAAGCGATAGAAAAAGCAAAAGAAGATCATTATGATTATGTTTTAATTGATACAGCAGGTCGTCTTCATGTAGATGAAGCACTTATGGATGAATTAAAGCAAATCAAAGAACTTGCAAACCCAGAAGAAATATTACTAGTTGTCGATGCCATGACAGGGCAAGATGCTGTTAATGTAGCCGGCAGTTTTAACGAGCAGTTAGGATTAACGGGAGTTGTTTTAACAAAGCTTGATGGTGATACACGTGGGGGAGCTGCACTTTCCATTCGTTCTGTTACAAACACGCCAATTAAATTTGTTGGTTTGGGAGAAAAAATGGATGCGCTTGAAACGTTCCATCCAGAAAGAATGGCTTCCAGAATTTTAGGGATGGGCGATGTCCTTAGCCTAATTGAAAAAGCACAAATTAATGTGGATGAAGAAAAGGCAAGAGAGTTAGAAAAGAAAATGAAGTCTGATTCCTTTACCTTTGACGATTTTCTTGATTCTTTAAGCCAGGTAAGAAGCATGGGACCACTTGACGAATTAATTAAAATGATGCCAGGTGCGAACAAAATCAAAGGCTTAAACAATATGAAAGTGGATGAAAAGCAAATTGCACACGTAGAGGCAATTATTAAGTCCATGACCAAGCAAGAAAAAGAACATCCAGAGATCATCAACGCTGGCAGAAGAAAGCGTATTGCAAAAGGAAGCGGAAGAACCGTACCAGAAGTAAATCGCCTTTTAAAGCAGTTTGATGATATGAGAAAAATGATGAAGCAAATGACCAATATGGGTCAAAAAGGCAAGAAAAAAGGTAAATTCAAATTACCATTTAATCCTTTTTAACGACGATTTTTATATAAAATTGGCTTCGTTTGTCTATTGAAAATGGGCAAAAACAGTCCGTTAGAAGGCGTAAATAAAGATTTTTAACACTGACAAGAAAAAACACTTTACAAAGTGTTGGAGTATCTGATAATATACTATCTTGTGTGAAACTATTCGGAGGTGCAATATTAAATGGCAGTAAAAATTCGTTTAAAAAGAATGGGAGCAAAAAAATCTCCTTTTTATCGTATCGTAGTAGCAGATTCTCGTTCACCACGTGATGGACGTTTCATTGAAACAGTAGGAACTTACAATCCAGTAGCAAACCCTGCTATCGTGGAAATCAACGAAGATAAAGCTCTACAATGGTTACAAAATGGTGCAAAACCATCTGATACAGTACGTAACCTATTCTCTAACCAAGGTATTATGGAGAAATTCCACAATATCAAAAACGCTAAGTAATTTTTGATGCAATGAAAGAGCTTATAGAAACGATTGTTAAGCCCCTTGTTGATTTTCCAGAGGAAGTTGCTGTAACTGTAACAGAAGAGGATAATCGTATCACTTACTTGCTTTCTGTCAACGAGAATGACATCGGAAAGGTAATAGGGAAGCAAGGGCGAGTTGCGAAAGCGATTCGAACGATTGTTTATGCAGCAGGATCATTACAACAAAAGAAAATTATTGTTGATATTAGAGATTAAATGAAAAGGAAGGAGGGGGAACCCTCCTTCCTTTGTTTTTTTTAGGGGAAATATTCGTTTGGCTGATATCGATGGAGATTTGGCTGATAAATGATTATTTTGGCTGATAAACATGGTGCATTGGCTGATATCATCAAGTTTTTGGCTGATATGTTGAACAAAGTGCTAGCATTTTGAGAAGTAGCTGTAGCGATGGTAAAATGATTGATATTTTCCTTCCTTTTAGACGAAAAAAGCAATATATGTTACCTTGTTAGTAGTATGTACAAAAGAATAGCATCTGTTAGGAGGAAGTTTATGAAGATTCTTCAGTCTGTAACAGTAAAACAAGTGTTAACCGAGGCTACAAGGAAGTCTATTTCAGATCGTTACATGCAAGAAATCCAGCAATTAGAAAAAGAAGTGCAGCAGCTTCATTTTGAAGAAAGAAAAAAATTGAAAAATCATCCTTCTGGTTCGGAAATAACTAGTTTTTTTCGTAAGGAAGTTACCAATAAATTAGAGAAACAAAAAACGATAGAGTTTCAATTAAATCAATTACATATACTACCATTAGGGACAGAAATTAAAGAGCAGGAAGTAATGGCTGTTGTCGATGTTCAGGTGGGACAAGCTTGGGAAAGTACAAACAAAACGATTATTATGAAAGATGGAATAGTGGTTGATATTCGATAGAGGTGAAAGCAATGGAGAAATGGTTTAATGTTGGGAAAGTTGTGAATACACATGGGATAAGAGGGGAAATCCGCGTTATTTCTCGGACAGATTTTCCTGAGGAACGATACATGGTTGGGAATGCGATTTATTTTTTTCAAACAGATAAAGCGAACCCGCTTGAATTGAAAATTAAAAGCCATCGAGAGCATAAGAACTTCAATCTGCTTACATTTGAAGGCTATGACAATGTGAATGATGTGGAATTTATGAAGGGCGGTCTTTTGAAGGTTCCAGAAAGCTTTCTTGGTGAACTGGCTGAAAATGAATACTATTTTCATGAAATTATCGGCTGTAAAGTGGTAACAGTAGAAGGAGAAGAGCTTGGGGAAATCATTGAAATCTTAACACCAGGTGCAAATGATGTTTGGGTTGTTAGAGGAAAAGATAGAAATGAAATCATGATTCCTTATATTGAAGAAGTAGTAATGAAAGTAGATGTCGAAGAAAAGTTAGTTGTAATAGAGCCGATGGAAGGGCTGTTGTCTTAATGAAAATTGATGTACTTACATTGTTTCCAGAGATGTTTGAAGGGGTTCTTCATAGTTCTATTTTAAAAAAAGCACAGGAAGCGGAAAAAGTGGCTTATCATATTGTAAATTTCCGTGATTACTCAGATAACAAGCATCAAACAGTGGATGATTACCCATACGGAGGCGGTGCTGGGATGGTGTTAAAGCCGCAGCCGATATTTGATGCTGTAGATGCTTTAAAAGCCAAAGAAGGCCAAGCTAAGCCTCGAGTCGTTCTGATGTGTCCTCAAGGTGAGAGATACACGCAAACGAAAGCAGAAGAATTAGCACAGGAGGAGCATTTAATCTTCATTTGTGGACATTATGAAGGCTATGATGAAAGAATTAGGGAGCACTTGGTAACCGATGAAATCTCGATTGGTGACTATGTCCTAACAGGTGGCGAATTAGGCGCTATGGTCGTCATTGATAGCGTCGTACGGTTATTGCCAGGTGTGCTTGGAAAAGAAGCATCCCATGTAAATGATTCCTTTAGCACTGGTCTATTAGAGCATCCTCATTACACTCGCCCAGCTGATTTTCGTGGAATGAAGGTGCCGGACACGTTGCTATCTGGAAATCACGCTCATATTGATGAGTGGAGAGAAAGAGAATCTTTCCGCAGAACGATTCAAAGGCGACCGGATTTACTAGAAAATTATCCGCTCACGGAAAAGCAAAAAAAACTCGTAAGTGAACTGAAAAAGCAGCATCATCCAAGTTAACATAATCCTATTATGTTGACAATTAACGTAACGAACTATAAGCAATAGCAAAGTTCTATTATTTTTAGAAAAAATATTGCTGTTAGTCTAGTTTTATGTTAAGATAACACTTGTGACTTAAGCAGATTAATTTCTGTGAAGGGTCTTATAACGATGTTCCGCTGCAAGAGGTCTCCATTATGAGTGCAAGAGCGTCTGTTGGAAGGAGTTGAAAACGATGCAAAAATTAATAGAAGAAATTACAAAAGAACAACTTCGTTCTGATCTTCCTGCGTTCCGTCCTGGTGACACTGTACGTGTACACGTGAAAGTTGTTGAGGGTACTCGTGAGCGTATTCAGTTATTTGAAGGTGTTGTAATTAAGCGTCGTGGTGGTGGAATCAGCGAAACTTTTACAGTTCGTAAAGTTTCTTACGGAGTTGGCGTTGAACGTACATTCCCTGTTCACACACCTAAAATTGCGAAGCTAGAAGTTATCCGTCGCGGTAAAGTACGCCGTGCGAAACTTTACTACCTACGTAACCTACGTGGTAAAAAAGCTCGTATTAAAGAAATTCGATAATTGTTACCAAAAAAGAGCCTGTTCTTGTAACAAGCTCTTTTTTATATCTTGCTTTTCAAATGTTTTTTCTTTTTTATGGCTAATAAAGTTATCGCTCCCTGAGTTGATTAGGAAATAAACGGGCTTACATTGTGAGTGAATCTGTATACCCAACAAAACAACTGAAAACTTTCCAATTTTACTTCATCCAGAAATTCCGCTAAAATATATCATGATAGAAAAGCGTTCAATCATACATAAAAAACTACCTATATTGTTCAGTTAAGGATTGGTGAAAGGTATGGCAACTGAAAAGAAGAAGAAAAATGAAGTTTGGGAATGGAGTAAAGCATTAATTATTGCTGTCTTACTCGCTTTTGTCATTCGATATTTTTTATTTGCTCCTATTGTAGTCGATGGCGAATCCATGCAGTCTACATTGCTTGATCAAGATCGAATGATCGTGAATAAAATAAATTATAAAGTAAGTGAACCAAAGCGTTTTGATATCATTGTATTTCATGCACCAGAAGGCAAAGATTATATAAAAAGAGTAATTGGCTTGCCAGGCGATACGATTGAGTATCGAAATGATGTATTATATGTAAATGGACAAGCTTATGAAGAGCCCTACTTGGAGCATAATAAACAAGATATAAATGGTCCCCTCACGGAAGATTTCACTGCAACCGTTCCAGACGGAGAATTATTTGTGATGGGGGATAACCGTAGAAATAGCAAAGACAGTCGTCATATTGGCACGATTGGCTTTGATAAAATTATTGGCAGTACAAGTGTAGTGTATTGGCCGGTATCTGATTTAAAAATAGTAGAATAATGTTAGTGGAAGAAATAGAGGTGCACGCATGACTATACAATGGTTTCCGGGGCATATGGCGAAAGCCAGAAGGCAAGTAACGGAAAAATTAAAGCTGGTTGATATTATTTTTGAATTAGTGGACGCGAGAATTCCCCAATCTTCTCGCAACCCAATGATCGATGAAATAATCCAGCATAAGCCAAGAATTGTTTTATTGAATAAGGCAGATATGGCAGATAAAGAACGTACAAAGGAATGGATAAACTATTTCAAAAAACAAGGCATACAAGCACTTGCGATTAATTCACATGCAGGAGTTGGAATGAAGGAAATTACGGCCTTAGCGAAAGTAGTTTTAGCGGAGAAATTTGATCGCATGAAAGCAAAGGGAATTAGACCACGAGCAATTCGAGCAATGATAGTCGGAATTCCGAATGCAGGTAAATCTACTTTAATTAATAGATTAGCGAAAAAAAATATTGCTAAAACAGGAAATACACCTGGTGTTACAAAAGCACAGCAATGGATTAAAGTTGGGAAAGAATTGGAGCTATTAGATACACCAGGAATATTATGGCCGAAATTCGAAGACCAAGAAGTTGGCTTAAAGCTTGCTTTAACTGGTGCAATAAAGGATACGATTTTAAATTTACAGGATATTGCTATCTTTGGACTACGCTTTTTAGAAAGAGAATATCCAGAACGATTAAAAGAAAGATATCAATTAGAAACGATTCCAGAAGATACAGTTGAGCTGTTTGATCGTATTGGAACATTTAGAGGAGCTTTATCAGGCGGCGGCATGATAGACTATGATAAAGTGACAGAACTAATAATCCGAGACATCAGAAGCGAAAAATTTGGACCTTTAACATTTGAAAAAACAGAAGATATGTAAACAAGCTCCAAAGAGAAGTGGCTAAACACAGACACTTCTCTTTTTTATGAAAAGGTTGTAAAAAGCAACAGTCTTTGAAAAATCTCCTAACTAAGCATAAAAAATAAAAAATCAAATCAATAAACCGATATAAATATCGAGGTGTAATCAATGATAGTAGCAACGATGAAAGAAATAAAAGAGAAGCTAGAAGCTATAAAGGAAGCAAATGACCCATTTATCCTTGAACTAAGAAAAGACGAAAGAAAAGGGGCTCAGAAGCTGTTAGAGGCATGGGGAAAGCGGATAGAAAAGGAACAAAAGCTTCATGACCATTTTGTAAGCATGAATCGCTATGAAAAAGAAATAAGAAAAAAAGGGTATACATATATTGCAGGAATTGATGAAGTGGGCAGAGGCCCGCTTGCAGGACCGGTTGTCACAGCAGCAGTTATCCTTCCAGAAGATTTTTATTTACCTGGTATCGACGATTCAAAGAAATTGTCAGAGAAAAAAAGAGATTTATTTTATGAGGTTATTAAAAAAGAAGCGATCGCGATTGGTGTAGGGATTATCTCGCCTTCGGAAATTGATCGAATTAATATCTATCAAGCGACGAAAAAAGGAATGCTGGAAGCAATTAACGAGCTTTCCCAAACACCAGACTTTTTACTAATTGATGCGATGAAATTAACAACGCCATACCCAAGCGAGTCCCTTATTAAAGGCGATAGTAAAAGTGTTTCGATTGCAGCAGCAAGCATTATTGCGAAAGTTACAAGAGATCGTATGATGAAAGAGTTACATGAAGAGTATCCTGATTATCATTTCGCAAGCAATATGGGCTATGGTACACAAGAACATTTAGTTGCCCTCAAGGAATGCGGGATTACCATTCACCACCGCAAGAGTTTTTCTCCTATAAAAGAGATGGTGGAGAATAGTTAGGATCCGATTGGCTATTAACGAAAGGAGGAAATAGATGAATATAAACCATATTGTCCAAAATTTATTTCAGGAAAATCTTTTTAGTAACAAAGCACTCGAATTAAGAGATGGACAACTAGTATATGGGAAATTGACTAAATTATTTCCTCAACAAATGGCAGAGGTACAAATAGGCTCACAAAAAATGTTTGCCAACCTAACGATTCCATTAATGGTTGATCAAAGTTATTGGTTTCAAGTTTCCGTGACGGATGATAAACCAGTTTTAAAAGTGCTAACGCAAGTACAGGAGGTTTCAGCAGAAAAAGGAAATATTAAAGGGTTGCTTCAACAATTACAACTTCCAGACGTCAAAGAAAATAGATTGCTAATGAGTTATCTACTATCTAATAATTTACCAATAACAAAAGAATCGATTATGAGCATAATGGAATGGCTACCATCTTCATTAGGGAAACAAGAGCTTTCCATTATTGGTCTTATGCTTGAAAGGGAGCTTCCTTTAACGAAAGAAGTGTTTAATAGTCTGTCATCCTTGCAAACAGGTAAAGGATTCAGCGCCTTAATAGAAGAGCTAAAGCAGCAGCTTTCTGCCCACGAAATAAAGGAACCGAACTTAAATAACCTACTTTCTAGTTTAAGGGAGGGAGGAAACATCGGAGAAGAGAATAACGTTGATATACTCAAAGCTATTTTTCAAAAAATCGGCTATTCATTTGAAGCCGGATTGTTAAAAAGAGCGCCGATGGGAGAGGAACAAGCCTCTAATCAGGAAATGCTAAAGCCAATCCTACTAGAATTAATGGGAAAAGATGTTCCTGTCGCTGTAAAAGAGACAGCGGGCCAATTAATCGATAAAGTGACAGGCTATCAGCTTATGAGTCAGCAAACAGGTCCAATTATGCAGGTAATTGCAGAAATACCCCTTCGTTTTTTCAACCAGCAAGTAGATGTTACAGTACAGTATAATGGCAGAAAAACCACAGATGGCAAAGTAGATAGTAGTTATTGTCGGATTCTTTTTTATTTGGAGCTTGCCCACTTGAAGGATACTGTTATTGATATAACCATTCAAAATCGAATCATGAACATGAGTATTTTGAATGATCGAGCATCAGAAATAATGCCAATGATAAAACAGGCGGATGAGCCATTAAAAGATAAGCTAAGGGAGCTTGAGTATCAATTGATGTCCGTACATGCGAGACCCCTAACAAAAGAGGATAAGCCTCTATGGAGCTCACAGCAACCAATACAAGTGAAGGCATACAAAGGGGTGGATATTAAAATATGAACAAGCCAAATCCTTTGAAGCGAAAAGAAGCGATTGCGTTAACCTATGAGCAGCATAAACATTCTGCCCCTGCCGTTATTGCGAAAGGGAAAGGTCTAGTGGCAGAGCAAATACTAGAGCGAGCGAAAAAAGAGAATATCCCGATTCAAGAAGATGCTTCTCTTGTGGAACTTTTAAGTAAATTAAATATTAATGAACAAATTCCAGAAGATTTATATATGGCAGTCGCTGAAGTGTTTTCTTTTATTTATTCTTTAGAGAAGGAAATGACAAAAAATGACGGGGAAAAAGAGCGAGAATAAGAAAAAATATTTTTAATTATAAAATATTTAAAGATAAAAGCCTTTTTTATAGACAAAGAAAGGTTTTTTCATTTAAAATGAAAGCGTGACCATATTTTTGTTTTTTCTAAATACATAAACAAATCGTAAATCACTGCAAAAAAGCCTATTAATACAGTGATAACGATTCTTATGTCAAAGGAGAAAACAAAAAAGAATGAAATAAATTTCATTCTTTCGTTATAAGATGTAGTAATGCAGTTGTCTCCAATTTTACACAAAAGGGAAATTAAAGGGGTGTGGAAGCTTGAATATTCATGAATATCAGGGGAAAGAGATTTTAGAATTAAACGGCGTTTCAGTACCAAAAGGAAAAGTAGCTTTTACAGTAGAAGAGGCAGTGCGAGCTGCAGAAACATTAAACAGTGATGTATGGGTAGTGAAAGCGCAAATCCATGCAGGTGGCCGAGGAAAAGCTGGTGGAGTAAAGGTTGCGAAAACGTTGGAAGAAGTACAAACTTACGCATCCGATATTTTGGGCACTACATTAGTCACGCATCAAACAGGTCCAGAAGGAAAAGTAGTAAAACGATTATTAATTGAAGAAGGCTGTCGAATCAAGAAGGAATATTACATAGGATTTGTCGTTGACCGTGCAACATCTCGAATCGTATTAATGGCTTCTGAAGAAGGCGGTACTGAAATTGAGGAAATTGCAGAGAAATATCCAGAGAAAATTGTAAAAGAAGCCATTGACCCAGTAACCGGTTTAACACCGTTTCAAGCGCGTCGAGTTGCATTTGCGATTAATATCCCAAGCAAACAAGTAAATAAAGCAGTTGCGTTTATGACTGGTTTATATAAAGTGTTTGTAGACAAAGACTGCTCGATTGCTGAAATTAATCCACTCGTATTAACAGAGGATGGAAATATTATGGCGCTTGATGCGAAGTTGAATTTTGATTCAAATGCCTTGTATAGACATAAAGATATTGTTGCATATAGAGATTTAGATGAAGAAAATGAAAAAGAATTAGAGGCTTCCAAATATGACCTAAGTTATATCGCCTTAAATGGAAATATTGGCTGTATGGTAAATGGTGCTGGACTTGCTATGGCTACGATGGATATTGTTAAGCACTATGGCGGAGAACCGGCTAACTTCTTGGATGTTGGGGGCGGCGCTACAGCAGAAAAAGTTACAGAAGCATTTAAAATCATTCTTTCTGATTCAAAAGTGAAAGGGATTTTTGTCAATATATTTGGAGGCATCATGAAATGTGATGTTATCGCAACTGGAATTGTGGAAGCTGCAAAACAAGTTAGCCTTCATGTACCTCTTGTAGTTCGCTTAGAAGGGACAAATGTCGATTTAGGCAAAAAGATTCTCCGCGAATCAGGCGTAGATATCGTAGCAGCAGAATCGATGGCTGATGGTGCTGAGAAAATTGTAACCTTAGTAGAACAAGGAGGGAATGAATAATGAGTGTTTTTATTAATAAAGATACAAAAGTCCTTGTCCAAGGAATAACAGGTGCAACAGCGCTTTTCCATACAAAACAAATGATAGAGTATGGTACAAAGATTGTTGGAGGTGTAACTCCAGGAAAAGGCGGTACAACAGTAGAAGGAGTACCAGTATTTAATACAGTGAAAGATGCAGTGGATGTGACAGAAGCGAACGCATCGGTTATTTATGTACCTGCTCCATTCGCAGCAGACGCCATTCTAGAAGCTGTTGATGCGGAACTAGATTTGGTAATCTGTATTACTGAACATATTCCAGTTCTTGATATGGTGAAGGTAAAACGCTATATGGAAGGGAAAAAGACTAGATTAATAGGTCCAAACTGTCCAGGTGTAATAACACCAGAAGAATGTAAGATTGGGATTATGCCAGGATATATTCACAAGAAGGGCCATGTAGGAGTTGTCTCTCGTTCTGGTACCCTGACATATGAGGCTGTTCATCAGCTTTCTCAGGCTGGAATTGGCCAATCAACAGCAGTGGGAATTGGTGGAGATCCAGTTAATGGAACAGACTTTATCGATACATTAAAAGCTTTTAATGAAGATGAAGATACGTATGCAGTAATTATGATTGGAGAAATCGGCGGTACTGCAGAGGAAGAAGCGGCACGATGGGTGAAAGAAAATATGACGAAGCCGGTAGTTGGATTTATCGGTGGGCGCACGGCTCCTCCAGGGAAGCGCATGGGCCATGCGGGGGCAATCATCTCAGGGGGAAAAGGAACAGCAGATGAAAAAATCAGTGTGCTAACAGAATGTGGCATTAAAGTAGCTCCAACTCCATCAGACATGGGGGCTACACTCATTGAAGTATTAAAAGAACAGTCCTTATACGAAAAATGTAAAACACATGAAGTAGTAACAAAATAAATAAACAAATCTAGCCTTATTTTATAAAGTAAGGCTAGGTTTTTTATGATTTTTTATGGAGTACTAAGGGGGATATTTTAATCTGTGGTTTTACAAAAGCTATTAGCGCAAATGAGTACTAGGCATTATCGGAAAAACTATTTATAATGAAGGAGGATAATTCCTTATTTAATGTATGTTTTTCACCTTCCTTTGTATAGTTGCTAATTTCTTTGTGGAAAAGTAGACATATGAAAGGAAGAGAAGATGGAAATTGTAAATAAATCATTAATTAAACTGCATCACTGTCGAGGTATTAGTTGGAAAATGATTGGTAGTCTTTTAAAAGCAGATCCTACTCTTCAGTTGCAAAAAATCCCGCCCTTTTTATCCCCGTTACCTCCAAACGTAGAGAAGGAAATAGTGGAAACCATCCGTTCTGATCAAGTGGAAGAACAATTGAATCAGTATCGATATAATCAGATTCACCCAATTACTATCTTTGATCCATTATATCCCCCATTACTAAAAGAAATCTATCAGCCCCCTTGGGTTCTTTATGCAAAAGGAGATCTTTCCTTGCTTCAATCGAAAAAAAAGCTGGCAATTGTGGGTGCGCGGTTAGCGACTACCTATAGTACGAAAATAATTCAAAAGCTTATAAACGAGTTAGTCGAGGAGAACATCACTATTGTAAGTGGGTTAGCACATGGAGTAGACTCGATAGCACATAGGCATGCTATCGAATATGGCGGCAAAACAATTGGTGTGATTGCAGGAGGTCTTTTTCATATCTATCCAAAAGAAAATCGGGAGCTAGCAGGCGAAATGATGAAGCATCATCTAGTAATATCCGAATATCCCCCATTAACAAAACCTCTTAAATGGCAATTTCCAATGAGAAATCGAATTATTAGTGGGCTAAGTAATGGAACCATAGTCGTAGAGGCGAAGAAGAAAAGCGGCTCCTTAATAACAGCCAATTTTGCCGTAAACGAGGGCAGAGACGTATTCGCCGTGCCAGGTAGTATTTTTAGTCCATACTCAGTCGGTCCTAATGAATTGATTCAACAAGGTGCAAAGCCAGTACTTGAAGCAAAAGATATATTAGAAGAATGGAAGCATTTATCTGAGTAGCATATGAAAAGTTAATTTCTTTATATGGAAATAATTTCACTTCCATAATTATAAAAATAAAACAAATAGTCAAATGAAATTAGTTTTCAATACAAAAGGAAAGTGTTACGCTATAAGCATAAAATTATTTAAGGAATTATCTTTTATCTATATTTTCATTGCTTTTTAAAGATGTTTAGGTAAACTTTCTTACCCTACAAATAATTTAAAACGAAAATAATTTCCTAAGAGAGCTATCTCTATTAGATTAACACATTAAAGGATTTAACAATAATCCTTCCATAAATTTGGAATTATTCATGAAACTTCAAAAAAAGTGTTGCTATTTTTAGAAATTTGTTATACATTTTGCAACGTATAGATATTTAAACGAAATAATTTACATAAATAAAGAGAGTGAAAACGTTTGCTAGTTATCGGAATGTTTGACAAATCAAAACATAGTATACAATAATAGTGAATATTTAAATCCCTCTTAAGGAGGACAGTGGATGTCAGATTTTTTAGTAATCGTTGAGTCACCGGCGAAAGCAAAGACAATAGAACGATATTTAGGAAAAAAATATAAAGTGAAAGCATCAATGGGACATATTAGGGATTTGCCTAAAAGTCAAATGGGTGTTGATATAGAAAAACAATTTGAACCAAAGTACATAACAATCCGCGGAAAAGGTCCTATTTTAAAGGATCTAAAAACAGCAGCAAAAAAAGCGAAGAAAATCTATTTAGCAGCTGACCCGGATCGCGAAGGGGAAGCAATTGCATGGCATTTAGCAAATAGTTTAAATGTAGACATTGAATCGGATTGCCGAGTTGTTTTCAATGAGATTACAAAAGATGCCATTAAAGAATCATTTAAGCACCCTAGAGCGATTAATATGGACTTAGTGGATTCCCAGCAGGCTAGAAGGGTTTTAGACCGTTTAGTAGGATATAATATCAGTCCTTTATTATGGAAAAAAGTTAAAAAAGGACTTAGTGCAGGAAGAGTGCAATCTGTTGCTGTACGTCTCATTATTGAAAGAGAAAATGAAATCAAAGCGTTTGAGCCAGAGGAATACTGGTCCATTGAAGGAAGCTTTATTAAAGGAAAGAATGATTTTGAGGCATCCTTTTATGGAGTTAATGGAAAGAAAATTGAGCTTCATTCGGAAGAAGATGTACAAAAAATTACAAGTCAACTGAAGGATAATAAATTTATCGTAGAGAAAGTGAGTAAAAAAGAGCGGAAGAGAAATCCTGCCGTACCATTTACGACATCCTCTTTACAACAGGAAGCTGCCCGTAAATTAAATTTCCGTGCAAAGAAAACGATGATGTTAGCACAGCAATTATATGAAGGAATTGATCTTGGAAAAGAAGGAACTGTTGGTTTAATTACATATATGAGAACTGATTCAACTAGAATCTCTGAGGTTGCACAAGGAGAAGCTTTTGAATTTATCAACACTCATTATGGAAAAGAGTATACAAGAGATGAGAAGAAAAAAGAGAAAAAGAATGTAAAGGTTCAAGATGCCCACGAAGCCGTTCGTCCAACTAGCATTATCCGTGAGCCAAACAAGGTAAAAGAATTTTTATCTCGCGATCAATTTCGATTATATAAGCTAATTTGGGAAAGATTTATTGCTAGCCAAATGGCCTCAGCTGTAATGGATACAATGAGTGTCGATTTATCAAACGGGAACGTAATTTTCCGTGCGAATGGATCGAAAATTAAGTTCCCTGGCTTTATGAAAGTATATGTGGAAGGTACAGATGATAATGTGGATGAAAAGGATCGTCAGCTTCCTGATTTAAAGGAAGGCGATACAGTATTAAACAAAGATATTGATACCAAACAGCATTTCACTCAGCCGCCTCCACGCTATACAGAAGCAAGGCTAGTAAGAACACTTGAGGAATTGGGGATAGGACGACCATCAACCTTTGCTCCAACTTTGGATACTATTCAAAAACGGGGCTATGTAGCGCTTGATAATAAACGATTTATTCCAACTGAATTAGGTGAAATTGTCTTAGAGCTAATTTTAGAATTTTTCCCTGAGATATTAAATATTGAATTTACTGCGAATATGGAACAAGATTTAGATAATATCGAAGCCGGTAAAGTCAATTGGGTAAAAGTTATAGATGAGTTTTATCAAACGTTTGAGAAAAGGCTTGAAGTTGCAGAACAAGAAATGCAGACCATTGAAATAAAAGATGAACCAGCTGGAGAAGATTGCGAAGAGTGCGGTCATCCAATGGTTTATAAAATGGGTCGATATGGAAAATTCATGGCTTGCAGTAATTTCCCTGACTGCAGAAACACGAAAGCTATTGTGAAGGATATTGGGGTAAAATGTCCAAAATGCCATGAAGGTAATATAATTGAAAGAAAAAGTAAAAAACGCAGAATTTTTTACGGATGTGATCGTTTTCCAGAATGTGATTTCATTTCATGGGATAAGCCGCTGCAAAGACCTTGTCCGAAATGTGAAAGCATGCTAGTGGAGAAGAAACTGAAAAAAGGTGTTCAAGTACAGTGTGTTAACTGTGATTATAAAGAAGAACCACAGAGTTAATAGAGATTCTTACTAAATGGAAAAGCACTATCTAGGAAAACGAGTATAGGAAGCAAATGGATTTGAGGGTGAGCAAATGCTCACTCTCTTGTCAATTACTACCAAGTTAATGCTTTTGTATCCTAAATATTATATATATGGAAGATAATGTAGTGGATATTCGTTTTAAGAAAAAAATATTAAATCTATTGAATGTAGAAACTTTTCATTCTTTCATTCGTATAGTAAAATGCTATGAGTGAATACTTCATAGATTCTTTTTGAAGGAAGTTATTTTGTCTTCCTGCATGTACATATTTTTCTCCTGCTTCTTTTTGTCTGAGAAAGAGCTTTTCCCTTTAATAGAAGCTTGTTTCAATGATTTAAGATTAGCTATCCATTAATAGGGAAAAGAAAGAAGTGAACGGATTGTTACGAACAATTCCGAACTTTGTGAAAAATGTGTAAATTTATTGATTGTAGTCAAAAAGTATGATAATATGATGAAGCCGTTGTGAGGTGAGGTTATGAAACAGGAATTAAACAATCATGTTCAGGCATTTATTGCATATTTGCAGATTGAAAAAAATTACTCACCATATACAATAGAATTTTATATGCAAGATATTGACCAATTCTTTCGTTTTATGAAAGATCAAGTAATAGACAAGTTAGAAGACGTGAGTCCATCTGATGTAAGAATATACTTAACAGAGCTTTTTTCACAGCAATTAGCAAGAAAGACGATTGCGCGAAAAATATCTAGTTTGAGAAGTTTTTATCGATTTTTGCTAAGGGAAAAGGTAGTAGACAATAATCCGTTTTCTGCCGTATCGATTCCTAAGCTAGAAAAGAGATTACCTGATTTTTTCTACGAGGAAGAATTGCAGCAACTCTTTTTATCATGTGATACGAACACACCCCTTGGGCTAAGGAATAAAGCATTACTTGAATTACTGTATGCAACAGGCATTCGTGTTGGAGAATGTACAAAAATTCAATTAAGCGATATTGATTTTAGTGTTTCTACCGTATTGGTTAGGGGAAAAGGGCAAAAGGAAAGGTATGTTCCATTTGGTAGTTTTGCGCATCATGCTCTTGAAGCGTACATAAAGGTAGGTAGGAATAAGTTGATGAAAAGCACTTCAACTCATTCTTATTTGTTTGTTAATTATCGCGGAGGAATTTTAACAGATAACGGAGTTCGTGATATCTTAAATAAAATGATGGATACTTCATCCTCACAAGGAAAAATTCATCCCCATAAATTGAGACATTCATTTGCCACTCATTTGTTGGCAAATGGTGCAGATATGAGAACAGTCCAAGAATTATTAGGTCATGCATTTTTAACATCAACTCAAATATATACTCATGTTACTAATGAGTATTTAAAAAAGACGTATATGTCTTATCACCCTAGGGCATAGTCAATTGGATAAGGAGGAAGTAACATGTCTGAAATACCACAATTTCATGCAACAACTATTTTTGCGGTAAAACATAAAGGGAAGTCAGCAATGTCTGGTGATGGTCAAGTCACATTAGGAAATGCTGTTGTGATGAAACATACTGCCCGGAAGGTAAGAAAGCTTTTTAACGGGAAAGTAATTGCAGGATTTGCGGGATCAGTTGCAGATGCCTTTACTCTTTTTGAACTATTTGAAGGGAAATTAGATGAGTTTAATGGGAACTTACAGCGTGCATCAGTGGAGCTTGCGAAGCTTTGGCGCAGTGACAAAGTTCTTAGAAAACTGGAAGCAATGCTGATTGTTATGAATGAAACAGACCTATTATTAGTATCTGGAACAGGCGAAGTAATTGAACCAGATGATGGTATACTTGCAATCGGTTCTGGCGGGAACTATGCACTTGCTGCTGGTAGAGCGCTCAAAACCTATTCTGGAGATAATCTTTCTGCATACGACATCGCGAAAGCGGCTCTAGAGATTGCTGGTGAGATTTGTGTTTATACAAATAATAATATCATCGTGGAAGAATTATAGGGGAGGATTTTTATTATGCAAAAAAGTGCTAGTTTAACACCTCGTCAAATTGTGGAGCGCCTTGATCAATATATTGTTGGACAAAAGGATGCAAAAAAAGCTGTGGCTGTCGCTTTAAGAAACCGTTTTCGCAGAAGCTTGCTTGACGAAAAGCTTAGAGACGAAATCAATCCGAAAAATATTTTAATGATTGGTCCTACTGGTGTCGGAAAAACAGAAATTGCAAGACGGATAGCAAAAATTGTCAATGCACCATTTGTTAAAGTAGAAGCAACTAAGTTTACGGAAGTTGGCTACGTTGGACGCGATGTGGAATCAATGGTTCGTGATCTTGTTGAAACATCTGTACGCTTGGTAAAGGAAGAAAAGATGTTTCAAGTGAGAGAGAGAGCGGAAGTAGCGGCAAATAATCGCCTTGTTGAATTGTTAGTGCCATCTGCTGCAAAGAAAACATCCAACTACAAAAATCCTTTAGAAATGCTTTTTGGCGGAGGTTCTACAGACACAGACGAAGAAGAGTCTACTGTGGAGGAAACTAGTAAGTCAGAAAAAAGAAAAATTGTAAAAGAAAAACTTGCCCTAGGCGAACTGGAAGACGAAGTAGTTTCTGTAGAAATGGAAGAACAGCAGCCATCAATGTTTGATATGCTCCAAGGTTCGGGAATGGAACAAATGGGCATGAATATGCAGGATGCTTTAAGCAGTTTTATGCCGAAGAAAAAGAAAAAGCGCAAACTAACAGTTAGAGAAGCGCGAATTGCCTTAACGAACGAGGAAGCGCAGAAACTAATCGATATGGACGAGGTTACACAGGAAGCTCTCGTACGCGCTGAACAAATGGGAATTATCTTTATCGATGAAATTGATAAGATTGCCAGCAAGTCTAATGGTAGTTCTTCAGCGGATGTTTCTAGAGAAGGTGTGCAACGAGATATTTTACCTGTCGTGGAAGGCTCAACAGTTGTAACGAAATACGGATCGGTTAAAACAGATCATGTATTATTTATTGCAGCAGGTGCATTCCATATGTCGAAGCCATCTGATTTAATCCCAGAATTGCAAGGAAGATTTCCGATTCGTGTAGAGCTTACGAAATTGACAGTGGATGATTTTTATCGAATTCTGGTGGAACCAGATAATGCATTGATTAAGCAATATCAAGCATTATTGCAAACAGAGGGTATAGAAATTGAATTTTCTGACGAAGCTATTCGTAAGATAGCTGAAGTGGCTTATGAAGTAAATCAAAATACAGATAATATCGGTGCGAGAAGACTTCATACTATTCTAGAGAAACTATTGGAAGATTTGTCTTTTGAAGCACCAGAAATAACAATGGAAAAAATAACGATCACTCCAAAGTATGTGGAAGAGAAGTTAGGAGCCATCTCAAGAAATAAAGATTTAAGTCAATTTATACTATAATTTAGTCAATCAGAAAGTTAACTCCTGAAATAGAAAAGGTATAAGTAGACATAGATTATTTCGAGTGTTGGTTTTAGTTAACAGGAGGAATAAGAAATGGATTTATTAACAAAAACGAGAAAAATAAACGCAATGCTACAAAGAGCTGCTGGAAAACCAGTTAATTTCAAGGAAATGTCTGAAACGTTAAGTGACGTTATCGAAGCAAACATTTTCGTTGTAAGCAGAAGAGGTAAGTTACTAGGTTTTGCAGTTAATCAGCAAATTGAAAATGATCGTATGAAAAAAATGCTGGAAGATCGTCAATTCCCAGAAGAATATACAAACAGCTTATTTAACATTCAAGCAACTTCAAGTAATTTGGAAATTGACAGTGAGTATACTGCTTTCCCAGTTGAAAATAAGGAATTATTCGCACAAGGTTTAACAACAATTGTTCCTATTATCGGTGGAGGAGAAAGACTTGGCACATTAATTCTTGCAAGATTACAAGAGCAATTTCATGATGATGATTTAATTCTTGCTGAATACGGTGCTACTGTAGTTGGTATGGAAATTCTTCGTGAAAAAGCTGAAGAAATCGAAGAGGAAGCAAGAAGTAAAGCAGTTGTTCAAATGGCAATCAGCTCTCTATCTTATAGTGAATTAGAAGCAATTGAACACATCTTTGAAGAATTAAATGGAAATGAAGGATTATTAGTAGCTTCTAAAATCGCAGACCGTGTTGGTATTACAAGATCTGTAATCGTAAATGCGTTGCGTAAATTAGAAAGTGCTGGTGTTATTGAGTCTCGTTCTTTAGGTATGAAAGGTACTTATATTAAAGTACTTAATGATAAATTCTTATTAGAACTTGAGAAATTAAAATCAAATAAATAATATCTGTTACCAAATAAAACAGATACTGATAAAAAACCTTTTCAGCCTATTGAAAAGGTTTTTTTTTGCGTATATGTAACTGTAAAAGAGAGATATGGCACGAACGAGAAATATGGGGTGTTTCGTATAAACATATCATTCGACAAAAACTGCGCGTTTTCCAGTTATTTTTCATTTACATTACAGAGTGTTTCACAGTATATTTGTTTACATAGCCAATAAATAATATCGTTTAGTAACTAATGACTATGATAATAGTAATGGTAAAAGGAAGGTAAACACCAATTTTTACCAAATAAAATGATCAATTATGTCAATTATGAACTAAAATAGGTAAAAAGAATCATTAAAATCCTCCTCTTTCCCATGGACATATTATTACAAATTAATTAAAATTAAACCTATCATGTAAAAAAATCGTCACAAAAAAACAAAATTCAACATTTTTCTTAAATAAGATTTCTTGAGGTGTGATAAAGTGAAGCTTTTTTCTAATACAATAACAACCCTAGAAAACGCGATAGATTATTCTAATCAAAAGCAAAAGGTTATTGCGCAAAATATTGCCAATGTAGATACACCAAATTATAAAGCGAAGACTGTGACTTTTAAAGATTCTTTATCTAGTGCGATGAATGCGAATGTAACAAGTAGCAAACATATTTCTTTCTCAGCTACTAATAATTCTTCAACTGCAGTTGTTTCAAAATCTAATGCTACGTATAACAACAGTGGAAATAGTGTGGACATGGATAAAGAAATGACCGATCTTGCGACAAACCAAATATATTACAACGCGTTAATCGATCGAATTAGCGGGAAATTTAGTTCACTAGAAAATGTAATTAGAGGAGGTAAGTAAGAATGTCTATTTTTAATAGTATAAACACTACGGCCTCTGCATTAACAGCCCAACGACTAAGAATGGATGTTATTTCTTCTAATATGGCAAACGTTGATACAACGAGAGGCAAACTTGTGAATGGTGAGTGGGAGCCTTATAAAAGAAAACAAGTAGTTTTTCAGGAGCAAGAGGGTTCATTTGCTTCCCATTTGAATGCGGCCAGGGGAAATAGCTCAGAGGCAAGCGGGGGAGTAAGTGTGTCGAAAATTGTAGAAGATGAAACGCCATTTGAGTTGGTTTATGATCCGGAAAACCCAGATGCGGATGAAAATGGATATGTTAGTATGCCAAACGTAGATCCATTGCGTGAGATGGTTGATTTAATGAGTGCCTCAAGATCATATGAAGCCAATGTCACTGCTTTAAATGCTTCTAAAAGCATGTTAATGAAAACATTAGAAATCGGTAAATAAACCGAAAAGGAGTAATTAAATGGAACCATTAAATTTTTCTGCAGTATCTTCTGCATTTCCATTAACGAATACATCAACTAGTAATAAAACATCTGTTGCTAATACACAAAAAGACTTTGCATCATTTTTAAAAGAATCGATTAATAGCGTGAATCAAGCCCAAAATGAATCAGATGCTCTAACAAACAAGCTAGCAAGAGGAGAGGATGTTGATTTATCTCAAGTGATGATTGCCTCTCAAAAAGCAAATATTACGATGCAAGCTACATTAGAAATACGTAATAAAGCAGTGGAAGCTTATCAAGAAATGATGAGAATGTCGGTTTAATATAAAGACTGTTTTCAAAGAAGTATTGCCTTTAAACGATGTTGTTTTGAAAGTCTTTATATTAATGCCCGTTGAAGGCAAGTGTCCATGCAGTCAACGGGCTTCATTCCAAAGAGAAAATAACAACGTTGGAGAAAACAGGCAACATATAAAGATGGGCGGTTTTTACCTAAACAAAATTACGGTAGCCGGGGGAAGAGAATGAAAGAGAACCTAAATAAAATATTTAATCCTTTAAAAGAGTATTGGCAAAGTCGTTCAAAAAAGCAAAAGACTGTGGTAATGAGTAGCGGACTTTTGCTTATTCTAGTTGCAATCTTTTCAGCTTATTTTTTTACGAGGGTAACACTAGTGCCACTATACAGTAATTTAACACCTTCAGAAACAGGAGCTATTAAAGAGAGTCTTGATAGTAGAGGGGTAACTTCTGAAATTTCTGGCGGGGGTACAGTTATTAGTGTTCCAGAAGAAGTAGTAGACACGTTAAAGGTTGAACTTGCAGCAGAAGGAATACCAGAGTCAGGTAGCATTGACTATTCCTTTTTTAGTGAGAACGCAAGCTTCGGAATGACAGATAATGAATTTAATGTTTTAAAATTAGATGCATTGCAGACAGAAATTGCAAATCTAATAAAAGGTGTTGAAGGGATTAATGACGCTAATGTTGTTATCACTTTACCAGAAGAAAGTGTATTTGTTTCAGATCAAGGGGGAGAAGCTACAGCCTCTATTGTGTTAAATACAAAACCAGGCTATGACTTCTCAGAAAATCAAATAAAAGGGTTATATACACTCGTGTCCAAAAGTGTACCAAACCTTCCTACAGATAATATCGTCATTACAAACCAAAACTTTGAGTATTTTGACTTAAATTCTTCAAATAATTCTGCGACAGATACTTTTACTGCGCAAAATAATGTAAAAAAACAAATTGAACGTGATATTCAAAGACAAGTACAAACAATGCTAGGAACGTTAATGGGACAAGATAAAGTCGTTGTATCGGTTACTGCTGATATCGACTTTACCCAAGAAAATAGAGAAGAAAACCTTGTTACGCCTGTTGATGAAGAAAATATGGCAGGAATTGAAATAAGTGCCCAAAATATCACGGAAACATATACAGGTGAAAATGCTGCTTCCGGTGGAGTTGTACAGGCAGAAGATGATGCAGATACAACAACGTATAATTCAGAAACAGGATCCGGTAATGGCGACTATGAAAAAGTTGAACAAACTGTTAATAGTGAAGTAAATCGTATTAAAAAACAAATTGTGGAAAGTCCATATAAAATTCGTGATTTAGGTATTCAAGTAATGGTAGAGCCACCTGATGCCAATGATACTACTTCCTTGCCGCAGGAAAGCATCGATGATATTTCCAATATATTAGGAACAATCGTTCGAACATCGATAGATAAAACATCTACTGATGGAGAACTAACAGATGAGGATATCCAAAGCAAAATTGCTGTGTCTGTTCAGCCGTTTAATGGAAAAACACAAGCAACTGAGGTAGTACAAGCAGCAATTCCATGGTGGATTTATGCAGTTGGCGGAACATTGCTTGCGATTATTATTCTATTAATCTTCTTATTCATGAATGCAAGAAAGAAAAAGAAACAAGAAGAAATGGAACAAATTATTCAACCAGTTACTCCTGTAGTGGATATCCAGGAGGAGCAAGAATCAGAAGGTACCATCAGAAGAAAGCAACTTGAAAAAATGGCTAAAGAAAAACCAGAGGAATTTGCAAAATTACTTCGTACATGGATTACGGAAGATTAAGGAGTGTTGTTAAATGGCAAGAAAAGAATCAAATGAATTATCTGGCAAGCAAAAGGCAGCCATTCTCCTTATATCATTAGGTCCTGATGTTGCAGCCTCGGTTTATAAACATTTAAGTGAGGAAGAAATTGAACGATTATCACTTGAGATATCAGGGGTTAGAAAAGTGGAGAATACTTCTAAAGAACATGTTTTAGAAGAATTCCATAATATTGCACTTGCTCAAGATTATATTTCTCAAGGCGGGATTGGATATGCAAAAACTGTTTTGGAGAAGGCTCTAGGATCAGAACAAGCGTCCATTATCTTAAATAGACTGACTTCTTCTCTCCAAGTAAGACCTTTTGATTTTGCGAGAAAAGCAGATCCCAACCAAATATTAAACTTTATTCAAAATGAGCATCCACAGACAATTGCGCTAATTTTGTCCTATTTGGATCCAACGCAGGCAGGTCAAATACTGTCCGAATTGCCACAGGAAGTACAAGCTGATATTGCAAGAAGAATCGCTGTAATGGATAGTACTTCACCAGAAATTATTAATGAAGTGGAACAAATTTTGGAAAGAAAGCTATCTAGCACCGTTACGCAAGACTATACACAAACTGGTGGAATTGAAGCAGTTGTTGAAGTGCTTAATGGGGTCGATAGAGCAACAGAACGTACGATTTTAGATGCACTTGAAATTCAAGATCCAGAATTAGCAGAAGAGATTAAGAAGAGAATGTTTGTCTTTGAAGATATCGTTACATTGGATAATAGAGCAATTCAAAGAATTATTCGTGATTGTGAAAATGAAGATCTCATGCTTGCACTTAAAGTATCTGGCGATGAAGTCAAAGAGATTGTCTATAGCAATATGTCTACGAGAATGGCTGAGTCCTTTAAAGAAGAAATGGAATATATGGGACCAGTTCGCTTAAAGGATGTAGAAGAAGCGCAATCTAGAATTGTGGCGATTATTAGACGACTCGAGGATGCGGGAGAAATTGTGGTTGCCCGTGGCGGAGGAGATGATATCATTGTCTAGGTTAATTAAGTCAAGATATTCAGCCCCTGATGATACGAAAGAGAAAGTTATTTCCATTAAATATATAGATTCCTTCGATTCTGCATTTGAGCAATCAAGGGAAGTAACGCAAGCAGAATATAACAAGATAATCAATGCAGCGCGTCAAGAAGCAGAAGAAATTAGAAAGCATGCACTGGCTGAGGCTGAACTGATAAGTGTTCAGCTCTCAGAAGAAAAGAAAAATTGGGATATAGAAAAAGCACATTTAATAGAAGAAGCGAAGAAAAATGGTTTTCAAGCAGGATTCGAGGAAGGTCAGAACGTTGGATACAATGAAGTGTACAGCTTCATACAACAAGCAAAGGATACAGTACTAGCATCCAAAATCGATTATGAAAAATACTTACAATCTGCAGAAAGCACGATTTTAGAGCTTGCTATTGAAGTAGCAGAGAAAATTATCAATAACAAAATGAAGGAAGATAGCCAAAATTTTATTCATCTTGTGCAAAATGCCTTAAAAGAAGTTAGAAAACAGAGAGAAATTCAGTTACATGTTAATCCTATCTATTACGAAATGGTAGTAGCGGAAAAAGAGGAGTTGCTACAATTATTCCCGATTAAGCCGAGCCTTTTCATTTTTCCTGATGAAACGATTGAAGAGAATGGTTGTATCATTGAAACAGCAAACGGTCGTTTAGATGCAAGTGTAGATACACAATTACTCATGATCAAAAATAAGCTACTTGAAATATTGGAGAGTGAAGAAGGTTGAAAGCCCAATCGTTACTAAGCTCAATTTCGTCCATTGACATATATAAGCAATATGGCCGCGTGAAAAAAGTAGTCGGATTAATGATCGAGTCACAGGGACCAAAAAGTTCTATTGGGGATGTATGCAATATTCATATTGGTACAAAGCATAAACGAATGATCAAGGCTGAAGTGGTCGGATTTAATGATGAAAATATTATATTAATGCCTTATACAACGGTAAATGATATTTCACCAGGCTGCCTAGTGGAAGCTTCTTCTGAACCTTTAGAAATAAAAGTAGGACCTGCATTAATTGGGACCGCTATTGATGCATTAGGAATGCCTTTAGATGGCTCCATATTGCCGAAAGGATTAAAGGCTGTCCCAATAGATCAAGAACCTCCAAATCCGATGACAAGACCTCCTATCTCTCAATCAATGGAAGTAGGGGTTCGATTAATTGATGGGCTTTTAACAGTCGGAACGGGTCAAAGACTAGGGATATTTGCAGGTAGTGGTGTTGGTAAAAGTACATTGCTAGGAATGATTGCAAGAAATACAAAAGCAGATTTAAATGTTATCGCCTTAATCGGAGAACGGGGAAGAGAAGTACGAGAATTTATTGAACGTGATTTAGGACCAGAAGGATTGAAAAGATCGATTGTTGTTGTCGCTACATCTGATCAGCCAGCTTTAATGCGAATAAAGGGTGCTTATACAGCTACGGCAATTGCAGAATACTTTCGAGATAAAGGTTTAAACGTCATGTTAATGATGGATTCCGTTACACGTGTAGCGATGGCGCAGAGAGAAGTAGGTCTAGCTATTGGAGAACCGCCAACTACGAAAGGCTATACGCCATCTGTGTTTGCAATCTTACCGAAACTTCTAGAAAGAACGGGTACGAATGAATATGGTAGTATAACTGCTTTTTATACCGTATTAGTGGATGGGGATGATATGAATGAACCAATTGCAGATACGGTGCGCGGGATTCTAGATGGGCATTACGTTCTAGATCGGGCACTTGCAAATAAGGGGCAATACCCAGCCGTTAATGTCTTAAAAAGTGTCAGTCGTGTGATGAATCATATTGTACCAAAAGAACATGTAAAAGCGGCTGAGCGATTGCGGGACCTTCTTAGCACCTATATGAATTCGGAAGATTTAATTAATATCGGTGCCTATAAGAAAGGTTCTTCTAAAGAGATTGATACGGCGATTAGGTTGTATCCAAGTATTCTTTCCTATATAAAGCAGGCGACAGATGAGAAGGTTTCGATTGAGGAAAGCCTCCATTCCTTATTAACTTTAGTTGGAACAGAGGGATAAAAGATGAGCTATCAGTTTAAATTCGAAAAAATATTAACGATTCGAGAAAGAGAAAAAGAAGAAGCAAGCTCTGCATATAATCAATCTGTAAATAGATTTGAAGAAGCTGCTGAAAAACTATATGAACTACTAAAAAGAAAAGAAGACCTAGAAGCCTATCAAGCGGAAAAAATAACGACTGGATTATCCGTTCAAGAAATTAGACATCATCAGCAATTTGTAGGCAATTTAGCCAAAACGATTGAACATGCCCAAAAAATGGTGCAAAACGCCCGGAATTCTATGGCCTATTTTCAAGAAAAAATGTTAGAAAAAAATATTGAAGTGAAAAAGTTTGTGAAAATAAAGGAAAAAGATCATACCAATTATTTAGCATTAGAACGAGCTGAAGAGGCCAAACAAATGGATGATATATCTCTTCAACAATATATGCAACATGAAAAGGTAGGTGGCTAAATGGAAAACTCATGGGAAGAAAAAAAGAAGCCATTTAACTTTTTCCAGCGTTTTCTGATGGTTGCAGTTATTCCGAGCCTTTTTGCAATCATTGTTCTTGTGCTATTGCTCATGTATTCTGGAGCGGATGTTGCAGAGAAGGGCAAGGAGTTATTAAATACGATTCCTTTTCTAAGTGAAGAAAAAAAATCGACAGATACATTACTAGAAAATAATAAAAATACGATTAGCTCCCTACAAACAAAGCTGGAGGAACGGGATGCACAAATAAAGGCGCTAGAGTCACAATTAGAAAATAGTGAAAATAGAATCCAATCTGTTAATTCGGAAAAGGAAAAATTACAAAGTGAGTTAACTTCTCTCCAATCAGCTCAAGAGGAAACCAAAAAAGCAGTTGCTGAGATCGTGAAAACATATGATACGATGTCTGCGAAAAGTGCTGCGGCAATTCTGTCAGAGATGAGTGAAAATGAAGCATTGAAAATTTTGGCAGAGCTTAAACCAGCAAAACTTGCGTCGATATTAGAGAAAATGGAACCAACTATTGCATCAAAATATACAGAGCTATTATCAGCCGATACAACAAATCCGTAATAAGTAGCCATTTTACTTGAAAGGGGGTGAAAAATTGCAACTAGGACTGATTAATTCATGGAGAAAAATGGAGTTAACGAATGGCAGTCAACCAATAGCAGGGGAAAAATTAGATGGACAGTTTATGCAGATGATAAATGCTTTAAAAATAAAGCCGCAACTAAGTGATCTAAACCAAGAGGATGCAGCAAGTAAGGAAGGCATACATCAGCTTTTGACTATACTGTCTAGCTCATCTGCTGTACCCCATTCAAATGTGGAAAATGATTCTATAAATAATGCTGTGACAGCAGATGAGCAGATATCTTTAAATCTTGACCATTTATTGACCACCTATCATCATTTTTCGGATGGAGGAGATATTCCCAATCTAAATGCACCAAATATGGATTCTATTCTAGCGGAAACATACGCTAACTTAGAAAACACGATCACTCAAGCTTTAAAGAAAGAAACGAACACGGAGATAGCTCCGGATATGTTTAATCAAACTGAGTTGCCGTGTTTGCTAACTGATTTAAAACTGCTTGAGAATACAGTAGAACAGCTGCCGGATAATTCTGTTAAAGAAAAAATTGCTGAAACGGTACAAGAATTGAGTGGTTTAATGCTTTCTTTAAATAAAGTCTTTGAATTAACTTCTTCGAGTACTGGGACTAAGGCAGAAGAAGCCGGATATACGAAAGCTGGCCATTCTTTCACGAATGACAGTAATTTTATTGTCGGCTATTATAAGTTGTCTTCCGCTAAGAAGGAAAATAAACAGCAATCTACAGAAGTGAACGAGCAAAACTTGGGTGCTAATCCGGTGCGGGAAAAGGGTCCAATGCCAATCATGTTAACAAATCCAGAGCAGACACCTGGACTAAAGGTCGAAGCTTCATCACAAGAGTTAAAAACGGCAG
>NZ_DALZDK010000036.1:28437-39811 GCF_031978665.1 Niallia sp.
CAATGATACCAGTAATGAAGTCCGAAATGAATGCTTCTGAGAAGTTGATTGTATTACAGGGAGATAAAACAAATGGTAAACAAACGAGTAGTTTGAATGAGCAAACTGTGGAGCAGTGGGATAGTAGCTCTCAAGCAGGTCATAAATTTGCAAGTCATTCTCCTGAAGGAAATCAGCTATCACAAAGTGATGGAGAACAAGATAATGTAGGGATAAATCCAAAAGGATTTAGGCTAGCTGTTGAGGACCGTCCTATAGAAGCTATCTCAGAAGAAATAATCCCGCCAACTGTCGAGAGAAAGACAAATGATAAATCATCTCCTTTAAGAGAATTTGGGATGGTGGATATCCAAGGGGCAGAAGAAAATGGACAGACGGTAAGTGTTTTCCCAAATAAAAACGAACTTGAAAAAGAAAGTAGCTTTTCTTCAGTAAATGGTATGGGTGTTATCTATAAAGATACGACAACATCTTCTAATGGCAGTAATAGTAAGATAACGATAAATTCTCTATCTGCTAGTGACATAGGGATAGCAGATAATAGAATAGAAGAAAATTCTTTAAGGATGGCAAGAAATCCAATTACCGAAATGGAAAGTCCAAAGGAAAATAGCTTGTCTCAAGAAAACAGTTCTATCGAATCCATGCAAGAAGAAACGGCAACCGCATTAAAAGAAGCGGAATTAATGGTGAGTAAGGAAAATAGAGAGATCCCAAAAAGATATTCCGCAGTTGATTCGAAGCTATTAGCCATGCAAAATCGTGCGTTGCAAGAAAATAGAAACGCGGTTGTGAAAGAAACAGATCCAAAAAGGCAAAAGTTAGATGTTTCCGAAAAAATTGGAACAGGAGCAACTACTGAGCTTAAATCGATTATCTCGTCCATTCTTTCAAAAGTTGATAAACAACTAGAAGGAAAGAATACAGCAGTTGTTCAGAAAATGATTAACCCTATCATGGTTAGTTCCTTACGAAAATCAGGAGAATTATTTGTGCCAACTGCAGGAATTAAGGAAACTGCTGAAGTAAGTCAGGGGGATGAGAATACAAATGTTCTTCCAACTGTGCAAAATGCTTTTATAAAGCAACATCCGCTTATGCTATTGACTGATTCAGGAGAAATGGCACAGCCGAAAAATGTAGAGGAACAGTTTGCTAAACTATTAGCAAATAGTACATTTACAAAAGTTGGTGACATGCAAAAGCTCTCTATTCGTCTAGCGCCAGATCATTTAGGGTCCATTCGAATTGAAATTACCCAAAATGAAGGAAATATGATTGCAAGAATTATTACGACAACTGCTGAAGCAAAAGAAACGTTAGATAAGCAGCTTACTAGCTTAAAACATGGTTTTGCAGCACAAAATCTGCAAGTGGATAAACTTGATATCATCGTGTCTTCTCAACCACAGGAGAAGTTACAAAAAGAGCAACAGCAGCAACAAGGACAGCAACAGTCTCCATCACAAAGAGATAAGAATGATGCTGATGAAGATGAGAATAAACAAAAAACTTCCTTTTTTGAAGAACTATTAAATATGGAAGTTTAGAGGAGAAAGTAACAATGGCAAATACAATTAATGACACTTCTCTTTATTTAACAGACTATCAGAAATCAAATAATTCTACTGGCAGTTCTTCTTTAGGAAAAGATGATTTCTTAAAAATTTTAATTACCCAATTGCAAAACCAAGATCCATCCAATCCGATGGATGATAAAGAGTTTATCGCACAAATGGCTCAGTTCTCAAGCTTAGAACAAATGCAGAATTTGAACACATCTATGACAAACTTAATTTCTCTGCAAACACAGTCGAATTTAATCTCTTACGGACAATTTATGGGACAAGAAGTGAATTGGAGTAAGGTAGAAACAGATGAGGCAGGGAATAGTACAACAACTTCTGGTATAGGAAAAGTAACCTCTATCAGCTATGCAGAGGATAGTGTTATATTCACGCTGGATGATGGAACACAGGTTACGCCAGCAAATATTTCAAGCATGAGTACAAACACAGCGGAAAACAATTTGGTTTTAGCAAGTCAATTAATTGGCAAAATCGTTTCTTATTCCAATGAGAATAAGGAAGAAGTAAGTAGTAAAGTTCAGTCTGTGTCAGTAAAGAATGGACAAATACAATTAACACTAGATGATGAGGCAGAGAGCAAAATTACCTCAGGGCAAATTACAAAAATTGAATAGGAAGTGATTGGATGGATAAGCCCATTTATCCTTCGATAAAATCACATGCTGCTATTAAAAATGGTATTGAGGCGATTAAATCAAAGTCAACTGCGCATAACACGCAAACTGTCCCATCGTTTTCTACCCATTTACATCAGTCGATATCTTCCTTAAATACGCTGAATATTAGTAAACATGCAAATGAGAGACTTCAGCAGCGAGGCATTGAAATAGATGATGCCAAATGGAAGGCGATTGAAGAAAAAGTTACACAGGCAAAGAAAATGGGAATAAAAGAATCACTCGTACTTTTAAATAATGCTGCATTAATCGTAAGTGCGAAAAATAATACAGTGATCACGGCAATGGATCGTGAGGAAGCTACAGATCAAATTTTCACCAATATAAATGGAACAATTATTATGAATTAAAATAGGCTGGACCAAAATGGAGGCCAAAAACTGCTGAGTGATAGAGGCAGTTCATTCGAAGGGAGATAATTATACATGTTACGTTCATTATATTCAGGAATCAGTGGGATGAAAAACTTTCAAACAAAATTAGATGTTATTGGGAATAATATTGCTAACGTTAATACGTATGGCTTTAAAAAAGGTCGTACAACTTTCAGTGATTTAATTAGCCAAACAACTGCTGGTGCAACGAAGCCAGATGGAGCTCAAGGTGGTATTAATGCAAAGCAAGTTGGACTTGGTGGACAGGTTGCTTCTATTGATACGATTCATACACAAGGTAGTATGCAAACGACAGGTCGAGTGCTTGACTTAGCTATCTCAGGGGAAGGCTATTTTGAAGTAAAAGATGCTAGTGGTGCAAGCTTTTATACGAGAACAGGTAATTTCTACTTTGATGGAAATAGAGATATTGTTAATTCAAGTGGCCAAAAATTAACAATTGATGGTGGTACTACTCCGCAAATTCCAGTAGATGCGCAAAGTTTCAGTATTGGTACAGATGGGAAAATTAGCTATGTTGATGCAGCGGGTGAATTACAAGAAGGTGGCCAAATTAGAATGTTCACTTTTGATAATCCAGAAGGACTTGATAAAGCAGGCGGCAACACTTTCCAAGTTTCAGGTAACTCTGGAGAAGCGAAAGAAACATTTGCTGGAGAAAATGGTGCAGGCTCTATCAACAGTGGTTATCTAGAAATGTCCAACGTTGACCTCTCAGAAGAATTTACAGAAATGATTGTAGCTCAAAGAGGATTCCAATCAAATACTAAGATCATTACAACTTCTGATGAAATTCTACAAGAATTAGTTAACTTAAAACGATAATTTAATTGGAGGGGGAGGGGCTTTCCGTTAAGGTTAGCCTCTCAATAAAAAATGATACATTTAACTCGGCTAAATGGAAAAAGATTTTTATTAAATGCGTTATTTATTGAGACAGTCGAATCTTTTCCTGATACAACAATTACTTTAACAAATGGGAATAAATTTGTTGTTAAAGAAAGTGAAGAGGAAGTATTAGAGAGAATGAATCATTTTTATCAAAAAGTGAACCTCTTCGGATTACCGCATGTGGGAGAGAAAGACGATGAAGAATAATAAAATTATCATTACCATGCTCGTTTTATTACTAGTCATTACACTAGCTGGAGCAGGAGCATTCATTTATATTTGGAAATTCACTGGCGACCAGAAGGAAAAAGAACCGTCCATTGAAGAAATCTTGGAATCTTCTGTTGATGTTGAAGAAATTACGACGAACTTAGCATCCGATAATTTCATCCGAATATCCTTTAAGATTCAGACAGATAGTAAGAAGGCGAAGGAAGAACTTGAACAAAGAGATTTTCAAGTGAAAAATATTATTATTCAAGAGCTATCTGAGAAAAAAACAGAAGATTTAAAAGGAAAAAATGGACAAATTAAATTAGAGAATGATCTCAAGGATAAAATTAACGAACTCATGCAGGAAGGCAAAGTAGTCCAAGTTTATATTGTAAACTCTCTACTCCAATAAAATAACAGAGAAAAGATGGAGGTGAGTAATGTTGTCAGCTGATATTTTATCCCAAAATGAAATAGATGCCCTTCTTTCTGCTTTATCATCTGGAGAAATGGATGCAGATGAGCTGAAAAAAGAGCAGCAGGAAAAAAAGGTTAAGGTCTATGATTTTAAAAGAGCATTAAGATTCTCAAAGGATCAGATTCGAAGCTTAACAAGGATCCATGAAAATTATGCTAGATTATTAACCACTTTTTTCTCTGCACAATTAAGAACATATGTGCAAATTTCTGTTACATCAGCAGATCAAATACCGTATGAAGAATTTATTCGTTCCATTCCTAAAATGACGATTCTAAACGTATTCGATGTTCCTCCGTTAGAAGGCAGAGTCTTGATGGAAGTTAACCCCAATATCGCCTATGCTATGATGGATCGAATGATGGGCGGCAGAGGCAGCAGTATCAATAAAGTAGAAAATTTGACTGAAATTGAAACGAAAATCATGTCAAATACTTTTGAAAGTGCCTTTGATCACTTTAGGGAGGCAATGGAAGATCTTGTAGATATTGAACCAAGCCTTGCTGAATTCGAAGTAAATCCACAGTTCTTACAAATGGTTTCTCCAAATGAAACGGTTGTAGTTATTTCGTTAAATACAACGATCGGAGAAACAAGTGGGATGATTAATATTTGTATTCCACATGTGGTGCTAGAGCCTATCATTCCAAAGCTGTCCGGTCATTATTGGATGCAAGCAGAAAAAAAGGAAAGACTCCCTGAATTTACTTCTCTTTTAGAAGAAAATATTCAGCAGTCGATCGTACCAGTAGTCGCAGAACTAGGTACATCTGACATTTCCATCCAGGATTTTTTAATGTTGGATATTGGTGATGTCATTGAAATGAATCAAACGATACAACAACCCTTAATCATTAAAGTTGGAGATATACCTAAATTTATTGGACAACCAGGAAAAGTAAATAAAAAAATGGCCGTTCAAGTATTAGGAACTTTAGAGGAGGGGAAGGAAGATGGTGAGTAAGGATATGCTTTCACAAGATGAAATTGATGCTCTCTTAAGGGGAGATAGTGTAACGAATGAAAGTCCAAAAATGGATGTAGAAAAATACTTATCGGATATAGAAAAAGATACCTTAGGGGAAATCGGAAATATATCCTTCGGTAGCTCGGCAACAGCTCTATCCACATTATTAAATCAAAAGGTAGATATCACGACACCAACTGTAAGTGTGATCTCAAAAAATATGCTGTCTGAAGAGTTCCCGCATCCCTATGTGGCAATAAGAGTCAATTATACAGAAGGATTTTCTGGGATGAATTTGCTTGTAATTGAACAAGCAGATGCCGCTGTCATTGCTGATTTAATGCTTGGTGGAGATGGTCTAAATGCTAATAAAGACATGTTAGATGAAATACAGTTAAGTGCGGTTCAAGAAGCAATGAACCAAATGATGGGTTCGGCAGCTACATCCATGTCCACTATTTTTAGCAAAAAAGTCGACATTTCTCCTCCAAGTATTGATATTTTAGACTTTAATCATGGGGAAGGAACAGAGACGATTCCAGATGAAGACATATTTGCAAAAATCTCGTTTCGAATCAAGATTGGAAATTTAATTGATTCCAATATCATGCAATTATTACAGCTTTCTTTTGCGAAAAATTTAGTGGAAGGATTATTAAATCCAGCTAATACAGAAGAAGACGTTTCAAATATTCCCGAAGTCGATTATAATTCAGTATATGAGCCAAAAGAACCGATGCAACAGTCACAGGCGCCAAATAATTATCAGCAATTTGCTAACGAAATACCTAATAATTATGCCAATCCAGCTAATATAAGCGCATATCAATCAAACGTGAATCAGCAGCATCAGCAGCAATATTTTGGCTCAGGATCGACTACACAAGGTCCACCACCAAACGTACAGCCTGCAGGTTTTTCTAGTTTTGAAATGCAACCACAGACAACGACAGAAACAAAAAACTTAGATATGTTGTTAGACATACCTTTACAAGTAACGGTTGAGCTAGGAAGAACGAAACGATCTGTTAAAGAGATATTAGAGTTGTCTTCAGGGTCCATCATTGAATTGGATAAGTTAGCTGGAGAGCCTGTAGATATCCTTGTAAATAATCGTTTGGTTGCACAGGGGGAAGTAGTGGTAATTGATGAGAATTTCGGTGTTCGTGTAACCGATATTGTTAGTCAAAAGGACCGATTAAAGAATTTAAAATAATTTTGGGGGTAATGAGGAAAATGGCACAAAAAATACTAATCGTTGATGATGCGGCTTTTATGCGTATGATGATCAAGGATATTCTATCAAAGAATGGATATGAAATCGTAGGAGAAGCAGCTGATGGCATGCAGGCAATTGAAAAATTTAAGGAAACACAACCAGATTTAGTAACAATGGATATTACCATGCCAGAAATGGATGGAATTACAGCATTAAAGGAAATCAAAAAAATTAATCCAAATGCGAAAGTTATTATGTGTTCCGCAATGGGACAACAAGCAATGGTTATTGATGCAATACAGGCTGGTGCGAAGGATTTTATTGTTAAGCCATTTCAAGCAGATCGTGTATTAGAAGCAATCAGTAAAACATTAGGCTAAAAATTAAAATAGAGGGTGCCGAATGTGAATAAAGCATATTTATTAATTCGTTGTTCACTACTCATCATTGTTCTGCTAGGCTTTGGAACTCAAGCCTATGCAGAACAAATTGATAAAAGTGTCTATGATATTTTACATAATGAATCGGAAGAAAATAAAAATCAAGAAGACGCAAAAAAAGATACAACAGAGGAGAATCCTGATACAGACGACCAAACAACGGATCAATCTGATTTACTTTTAGAAGAAACGAATTCAGAGGATACAGATTCAATCGGCGTTACGATTTGGGATTTTATTAAAATGATTTTTGCAACGATATTTGTTGTTTTCTTAATGTATTTTATTTTGCGATTTATTAATAAAAGAAATCATGGATATAAAAACTCTCAAATAATTGAAAACATTGGTGGTACCGCACTAGGAGCAAATCGATCCATTCAATTAATAAAAGTAGGGAATCGGTTACTAATAGTAGGTGTTGGCGATAGTATTCAGTTAATCAAAGAGATTGAGGATGAACAAGAGTATAAAGCAATATTGGAAGAATATAATCGAAAATTAGATCAACTAGTACAACCAAGCGATATTGTGACAAAGGTGAAGAGTTTAGTTACAGCGGGTCAATCTACACCTAAGACAAAAGAGTCTTTTTCCATTCGTTTGTCAAAAGAACTAGAGCGAATATCAAGTGAACGTAAGGAAAAAATGGAAGTACTAGAGAAGAAAAAGAAAGGATCGTCAGAAAAAAATGAATGAGTTTATGCAGTTTTTTAATAACAATGATCCAGGAAATGTTTCTACCTCTGTTCAATTGTTATTATTATTAACCGTCCTTTCTTTAGCACCTAGTATCATCATTTTACTAATTAGTTTTACGAGAATAGTGATTGTTCTTTCCTTTGTCAGAACGGCGCTTGCAACACAACAAATGCCTCCTAACCAAGTAATTATAGGATTAGCTTTGTTTTTGACATTCTTTATTATGGCTCCGACTTTTCAGGAAGTAAACGATACCGCGTTGACGCCATTATTTAATGAAGAAATTACATTAGAAGAAGCGTATGATAACGCGGCATTACCGTTAAAAGAATTTATGAGCAAGCATACAAGACAGAAAGATTTAGCCTTATTTTTAAATTACTCGAAAGCGGAAGCTCCTACATCGATTGAGGATATCCCTTTAACAACAATGGTACCTGCTTTTGCAATTAGTGAGCTAAAAACGGCGTTTCAAATCGGATTTATGATTTTTATCCCATTTTTAGTCATTGATATGGTTGTTGCGAGTATTTTAATGTCAATGGGTATGATGATGCTGCCGCCTGTTATGATTTCGTTACCGTTTAAGATACTATTATTCATTATGGTAGATGGCTGGTATTTAGTTGTAAAATCACTGTTAGAAAGTTTTTAAGAAGGTGAAAAAATGTCACAGGAAATGGTTATTTCCATCGCTGAGAAAGGTGTTCTTACCGTGTTAATTATCAGCGGACCACTGTTAATAATTGCGTTAGCAGTTGGACTTATCATAAGTATTTTTCAAGCAACGACACAAATTCAAGAACAAACTTTGGCATTTGTTCCAAAAATTGTAGCAGTGCTTGTTGGACTTGTTTTCTTTGGATCATGGATGTTGAGTCACATGCTTTCCTATACGAAAGATATATTTTCAAATTTAACAAGGTTTATTGGATAGAAGAGTGATGGATGAACTTTTATCAAATTTCCCAGCATTTCTATTAATCCTAGTTCGGGTTACTTCCTTTTTTTTAATGCTTCCTTTATTTTCTTATCGGACGATTCCTACGTCTTTTAAAGTAGGTTTAGGCTTTTTTTTATCGTTAATGATGTTTTGGGGGATGGATGTACCAGAACTAACAATTGATGCAAGCTACTATTTTCTTATTCTTAAAGAGGCGTTAGTAGGGCTATTAATTGGGTTTGTCGCTTATATGTTGTTTTCTGCAATTCAAATTGCAGGTGGATTTATTGATTTCCAAATGGGATTTGCCATCGCAAATGTGATTGATCCCCAAACGGGAACGCAAAGCCCTCTTACAGGCCAATATTTAACGATTATTGCTATGTTCTTTTTATTAGCTTCCAATGGTCATCATTTATTATTGGATGGCATCTTTTATAGCTATCAGTATATACCGATGAAACAGGCTTTTATTAACTTTGGAAACGGGGATCTAGCGGAATTTCTCCTGCAAACATTCAGTCTCATGTTTGCTATTGCCTTTCAAATGTCCATCCCTGTTGTCGGAAGTATCTTTTTAGTCGATGTAGGGTTAGGGATAGTGGCTAGAACTGTACCACAATTAAATATCTTTGTTGTTGGTGTTCCTATTAAACTAATCGCGGGATTAGTTATTCTCTTTATTGTTATGGGGGTACTTATGACTTCCGTATCTCATTTATTCTCATCTATTTTAACAACGATGAGGGGAATGATGAACATTATAGGAGGAGCTGGTTAAATGAAACTCCTAGCTTTAAATCTTCAGTTTTTTGCAGGTGAAAAAACAGAAAAGGCTACTCCAAAGAAAAGACAAGATACGAGGAAAAAAGGACAAGTCGCAAAAAGTCAGGATGTCAATACAGCACTTGTTCTTTTAGTTGTTTTTGGCGTATTAAGCTTCACAGGAGAGTATCTCTTAGATGGATTATTGTCCATTCTCACCTTTACCTTTACCGATTTTAAGTCTATTAACTTGTCTGTAAATAATATGCAGACATTGTTTATAAATATTGTGAAGGAAGTTGCACTCCTATTAAGTCCGATATTAATTGCAGCCCTTGTTGGGGGCTTAATTGCCAATTATATGCAAGTCGGGGTGTTATTCTCACCAGAAGCCATTAAATTTAAATTAGAGAAAATAAATCCACTCTCTGGATTTAAGAGAATGTTTTCCCTTCGTTCGATTGTAGAGCTTTTGAAGTCTTTGCTGAAAATTACGGTAATTGGCATTGTTGTTTTTTCCGTTCTATGGGGGAAAATGGACGAAATACTTATTCTTTCCCATAAATCAATCGGTTCTATAGCTGTAACAATTGCTAAATTGACTGTGCAAATGGGACTGTATGCATCGGTTGCACTTTTAGTATTATCGCTAATGGATTACATGTATCAACGATATGATTATGAAAAAAACATTCGGATGTCTAAGCAAGACATTAAAGACGAATATAAAAACATGGAAGGGGACCCATTAATAAAATCAAAAATAAAACAAAAGCAGAGAGAGATGGCGATGCATCGAATGATGCAAGATGTGCCTACTGCTGATGTTGTCATTACCAATCCAACTCATTATGCCATTTGTTTAAAATATGATGAGGAAAAGTATGACGCGCCCTATGTTGTTGCGAAAGGGGTAGATTTTATCGCACAAAAAATAAAACTAGTCGCAAAAGAAAATAATGTTGTGATGGTAGAAAATCGCCCATTAGCACGTGCTATGTATAATCAAGTAGAAATAGGTGATTTAGTACCAGAAGAATTTTATAAGGCAGTTGCAGAAGTGCTTGCTTTCGTTTATCAGACTAGAGATAAATAACAGAAGAATTACTAGTAAATGAATTATTGTAAATAATAAGGAAACAAATGTGAGTTATTTAAGGAGCGGAAGAAATGGCAAGGAAAGACTTAATCGTAGTGATTGGAGTAATTCTCATTATTGCAATGTTGATTATTCCATTTCCAACCTGGTTATTGAGTATTCTCATATTACTTAATATTACGTTGGCACTACTCATTTTATTATTAACTATGAATATGAGTGAAGCTCTCGAATTCTCTATTTTCCCTTCCCTTTTGTTATTAACAACCCTGTTTCGTCTTGGGCTTAACGTATCCACGACAAGATCCATTTTGTCAACTGGGGATGCAGGCGGGGTAGTACATACCTTTGGAACCTTCGTTATTGGAGGGAATATAGTTGTCGGGTTAGTGGTTTTCTTAATTCTTGTCATCATTCAATTTGTTGTTATTACAAAAGGTTCGGAGCGTGTATCAGAAGTAGCTGCACGGTTTACATTAGATGCAATGCCAGGTAAGCAAATGAGTATTGATGCCGATTTAAATGCAGGAATTATTTCAGAGCAAGAAGCGAGACATCGTCGTGAAAAAGTAAGTAGAGAAGCTGATTTTTACGGTTCGATGGATGGTGCCAGTAAGTTTGTTAAAGGGGATGCAATTGCTGGTATTATTATTGTTTTTATTAACTTGATTTTTGGTATTGTTATAGGAATGACCCAGCTTGGTATGGCAGCGGGCGATGCTGCACAGCATTTTTCTTTATTATCAGTAGGGGACGGAATTGTCAGCCAAATACCTGCATTATTAATTTCTACTGCAACAGGTATCGTTGTTACAAGAGCTGCTTCTGAAGGTAATCTTGGTTCTGATATTACCACGCAGCTAATGGCTTACCCAAAAATGCTGTATGTTGCGGGCGGAACGATTTTTCTCTTAGGATTATTTACGCCGATTGATGACTTTTTAACGATTCCTATTGCAGGTCTTCTGATCTTTGGCGCCTATTACTTATCGAAAA
>NZ_DALZDK010000036.1:39821-58785 GCF_031978665.1 Niallia sp.
GCCTGATTTGGAGCATATGCAGGAGATAGAGGAAGAAATACAGACGGATGAGCTGAAGAGTCCAGAAAGTGTCGTCAGTTTATTAAATGTTGACCCAATTGAATTTGAGTTTGGATATGGCCTCATTCCACTTGCAGATGCCAATCAAGGTGGAGACCTATTAGATCGAGTTGTCATGATTAGAAGACAACTCGCGATAGAATTAGGACTCGTTATTCCTGTTGTCCGCATAAGAGATAATATTCAATTGCAACCAAATGAATATCGGTTAAAAATAAAAGGAAATGAGCGCGCGCGAGGAGAGCTATTGCTCGATCATTATCTTGCGATGAGTCCTGGAATGGATGATGATTCCATTGAAGGGATTGATACAATCGAGCCGTCTTTTGGATTGCCAGCTAAATGGATAACAGAAAGTACAAAGGAACAAGCAGAAATATTTGGTTATACAGTAGTAGATCCGCCATCTGTCGTATCCACCCATATAACTGAAGTTATTAAGGCAAATGCCTATGAATTATTAGGTAGACAAGAGACGAAGCAATTAGTTGACCATGTGAAGGAAAGCTATCCGATTTTAATTGAGGAAGTTACACCTAGTCCTTTGTCCATTGGAGAAATCCAGAAGGTTCTAGCAAAATTACTAAGAGAAAATGTATCGATCCGCAATTTGCCAGTGATTTTTGAAACCTTGGCTGATTTTGGAAAAATGACGTCTGATACAGATCTATTGGTTGAGTATGTAAGACAATCATTAGCACGTCAAATAACGAATCAATACACAAATCAAAATGATTCACTTAAGGTTGTAACTTTGTCAGGGAAAGTGGAAAAACTAATAGTGGATAATATTCAACAAACAGAGCATGGAAACTTTTTGGCGCTGGATCCAGGCATTTCCCAGTCTATTCTAGAGAATATTGCAGGACAAATAGAACAACTATCTATAATGGAGCAGCTGCCAATTCTCTTATGTTCGCCAGCTGTTCGAATGTATGTAAGACAATTGACTGAACGCTATTTTCCACAAGTTCCAGTATTATCGTACAATGAATTAGAAGCAAATGTGGAAGTTCAAAGTGTGGGAGTTGTGAATATCGAATGAAAATACAAAAATATATAGCACGGGATATGCCAGAAGCAATGAAAAGAATCCGAGCAGAATTGGGAAATGATGCCGTCATTCTTCATTCTAAAGTAATCTATACCGGGGGATTCTTAGGACTTTTCAAAAAAAGAAATATTGAAGTACTTGCTGCGATTGATCCAAGTATTTCTGATATGCCAATCCCACAACAAACAAAAAAACGTGAAGTGCGCAATCCGGTTTTAATAAAAGAACCAACTTCTAATACGAAATCGTTTGATCACGGAAGTACAACTCGTTCCATGGAAGGAAAAAGAGTTTCAGATATTCCGGATATAGTAAAGCAACTAGAGGAAATTAATCAAAATGTACAAGCGTTTGGAGATATCAGCAGCAACGTCTCCTTTTCCATTCCAAGCCCAATAAAAAAAGTGATAAAGCAGTTAGAGAAACATGAAATAGATGAAGCGATTAAAGCTAAAATGGTGAAGGAGCTTGTTGCTAAATGGTATGCTGCAGGCGAAAATGCTGTAGATGAAGACGTTTTTAAGTGGGCACAGCAGCTTCTTTTAACAGAGATTTCCCCCTATTCCTTTGGAGAAATCTCTTTATCCAAAAAATATCTTAATGTAATTGGTCCTACAGGTGTTGGGAAAACAACCACTTTGGCTAAAATTGCAGCTAATATTATTTTAAAGCAGCAAAAAACGGTAGGGTTTATTACAACAGATACATATAGAATTGGAGCAATCGAACAGCTCAAAACGTATGCGACTATTTTAGATGTTCCGCTTGAGGTTTGCTATTCTATGGAAGACTTTGAGCAGGCAACAAAAAAACTCGAGAATTGCGATGTTATTTTAATTGATACTGCAGGTAGAAATTTCCGGAATAAAAAATATGTTGAAGATTTAATGCAAGTGGTCGATTATAAAAGAGAAATGGAAACGTTGCTCGTTCTATCGTTGACGGCAAAGCAAAAGGATTTAGAAGAAATATATCAACAATTTTCGGCGATTGAAATCGACTCATTTGTGTTTACGAAATTAGACGAAACGTCTTCTTATGGAGCAATGATCAATTTAATCGTTTCATGCAAAAAAGGTGTTGCCTATATTACGACAGGTCAGAATGTTCCTGACGATATTGTTCCAGCAACGCCACTAGAGCTGGTAAATAAAATAATTGAGGTAGATTAAGAATGACAGATCAGGCTTCTATCTTAAGAAAAAAAATTGAACAATTGAATTTGAATCGCAAAAGTCAATCGAATCATAAAACGTTGGCGATTATAAGTGGAAAAGGTGGCGTTGGAAAATCGAATTTTTCCCTTAATTTTGCCCTAACTTTACAAAAGCGAGGCTACCGTACCTTGCTAATTGATATGGATATAGGAATGGGGAATATTGATATTTTGATGGGGACCCAATCTCGGTTTACGATCGTTGATTTTTTTAGGAATGAGATTGGGTTTGAGCATATTATCACGAAAGGCTACGGCGGATTAGATTATATAGCAGGTGGTTCTGGGCTCAGTGATTTTGTTGATATCGAGGATGGGAAGCTAGAAAGCTTTTTTCAGCATTTTCACGCCATGTTGAGTCAATACGATTATATTTTGCTTGACATGGGAGCGGGAATTAGTACAGATTCTTTGAAATTTATATTGTCTGTCGATGATTGTATTGTCATCACAACACCTGAACCTACTTCTATAACAGATGCCTATGCAGCAATGAAATTTATCCATACAAGGAATGCTATCCTCCCATTATATCTTGTCGTTAATCGAACAATAACGAAAAAGGACGGTGTGGAGACATTACAAAAACTCCGCCAAGTGGTAAAACAATTTCTACATCGGGATCTTATTAACTTAGGATATATACCAGATGATTCTAATGTCGCACAGGCTGTAAGAAGCCAAATTCCTTTCGTCTTTTTTAATGAAAAATCGGAAGCAGCTAAAGCTTTGAGTGAAATAGCCGATAGATATGGTAAACAACAGTTTACAGAATCTTATCCAGATAATAGACACTCTTTTGTGTCAAAATTAAAAAGGTTTTTGTTTGAAAGGTAGTTGGGTTTATAGTGGAGAAAATAAAGGTTCTCGTTGTAGACGATTCTGCATTTATGCGTAAGCTAATCACTGATTTTCTCTCTGAAGACGCGAGAATAACGGTTGTTGGTACAGCTAGAAATGGTGAAGATGGCATTAAGAAAATTAAGGAATTAACGCCTGATGTGGTAACACTTGATGTCGAAATGCCAGTCTTAGATGGATTAAGTGCTTTAAAGAGAATCATGATGGAACATCCTATACCAGTTCTTATGCTGTCAAGTACGACAAAGGTAGGGGCAGAGAATACCATTCAGGCAATGGAGGCAGGAGCAATTGACTTTATTACAAAGCCTTCTGGATCCATTTCCCTCGATTTATATAAAGTAAAGCAGGAATTGGTAGAAAAAGTTATCTTGGCAAGTACGGTAAAGCCCAAAACATTAATTAATCTTTCAAGTGAAGGAAAAAAGACTACTCCTTCACAATCTTCTTATAGTAAAATAGAACCAAGCGAAGAGGGAGATATAATAGTTCAAAAGATTGGTTTTTCTAAGAGTTGGATGCAATCCATGAGGAAAGTCGTGGTGATTGGGACATCTACGGGGGGGCCCAGGGCATTACAGAAGGTTTTAACTAATTTACCAAGTGATATAGATGCACCGATTTTAATCGTTCAGCATATGCCAGCAGGATTTACCCGTTCCCTTGCAAATCGTCTTAATACATTATCAGCGATTACGGTAAAAGAGGCCGAGCATGGTGAAATTATCCGTAATGGAGTTGCCTATATCGCTCCAGGAGGCCAGCATTTAAAGGTGAAGACAATTGGTGCCCATCTAGTGATTGATTTGGACGAAGCAGCTCCGCTAAATGGTCATAGGCCATCTGTTGATATCATGTTTGAGTCTGTTAGTGAATTGAAAGCCTATGCGAAAATTGCGGTTATTATGACTGGCATGGGTTCTGATGGGACAGATGGATTAAAGAAATTAGCAATACAGGGCAATGTAAAGGCTATAGCTGAGTCGCAAGAAACATGTATAGTTTTCGGAATGCCTAAAACAGCTATTGCCACGAATTATATAGATGAAATTCAAAAGGTAGATCATATTGCTGAAACTATAATGAAATATGTATAACGTCAAGGGATGTGAAGCAAGTGGAAATGAGTCAGTATTTAGAAGTTTTTATTGAAGAGAGCAAAGAACATTTACAAGCATGTAACGAACATTTATTAGAATTGGAAAAAGATCCAGAAAATTTACAAATAGTAAATGAGATTTTCCGGGCAGCCCATACTTTAAAAGGGATGTCAGCTACGATGGGATATGAGGATTTAGCTAGTTTAACCCATCAAATGGAAAATGTCCTTGATGCTATAAGAAATAAGAAAATTGTTTTTTCTCCTGAAATATTGGATGTCATTTTCTTAGCTGTTGATGATCTTGATGCGATGGTAGAATCAATTGCTAGTGGTGGAGATGGAAAAAGAAATGTAGAAGAAGTTGTTGAAAAGCTTGTACAAATCGAAAAAGGCATTCCGCTAAACCAAAAGAATACAGCAGAGGCTGAGGTAGCCGTTGCGGCAACGGAGAAAGCTCCGTCAAGAGAAAACCAGTATGATCAATTTGAAACGACTGTATTACAGCAATCAGCTGATCAAGGATTTTTCACATATGAAATTGATATTACTCTAAAAAGTGACTGTTTATTAAAAGCTGCAAGAGTATATATGATTTTCGAAGCTTTCGAAACTTTAGGAGAAGTCGTTAAATCGATTCCCCCAGTGGAAGAGCTAGAAGAAGAAAAATTCGACTATGATTTTATGGTAACTCTCATCTCAAAAGAGGCAGCTAATACAGTAGAAGCAGCTATCATGAAAGTTTCAGAAGTAGAAAAGGTAGAAGTAAGAGAATTTTTTGCGAATAGTCAATCCGTAAAGGAAATCGAACCATCTGTTATTGCTAGTTCTATTGTGGAAACAGAACAGGAAGAAACGATAACATCTGTTTCAGAAAATGTTGCACCGACAGAAAATAAACAAGCAGAGAAACAAACAACAACTAAAGTATCGAATAAGACAATCCGTGTTAATATTGAGCGCTTAGATATTCTCATGAATTTATTTGAGGAGCTTGTTATCGATAGAGGAAGACTAGAACAAATATCCTCTACTCTTAAAGATCAAGAGCTACATGAGACAGTGGAGAGAATGTCAAGAATCACTGGAGATCTTCAAAACATTATCTTAACGATGCGTATGGTTCCTGTTGAGACTGTCTTTAATCGTTTCCCAAGAATGGTTAGACAGCTTGCCCGCGATTTAAATAAGAAAATTGACTTGCAAATAGTTGGTGCAGAAACAGAGCTTGATCGTACAGTTATTGATGAAATTGGTGATCCATTGGTTCATTTAATTCGAAATGCGTTGGACCATGGAGTGGAAACACCAGAAGTAAGAAGAGCAAATAATAAAAATGAAGAAGGAACAGTCGTTCTTCGTGCATATCATAGCGGTAATCATGTGTTTATTGAGCTTGAAGATGATGGAGCTGGAATTAATAAAGAGAAAGTTCTTTCTAAAGCAATAAATAAAGGAATTGTATCAAAAGAAACAGCTAAAACATTAACGGATTCTCAAATTGCTGAACTTATTTTTGCATCTGGTTTTTCTACAGCAGACCAAATTTCTGATATTTCAGGACGCGGGGTAGGACTTGATGTTGTGAAGAATACGATTGAATCCCTAGGTGGTTCGATAACAATCGAATCAGAGGAAGGAAAAGGATCGCTATTCTCTATCCAATTACCGTTAACCTTATCGATTATTTCTGTTATGTTAGTAGAAATACAAGCAGAAAAGTATGCTATACCATTATCATCTATTATTGAGACAGCCATTGTTAATAAAAAGGATGTTATGCATGCTCATAATCAGACAGTGATTGATTTCCGTGGCAAAGTGGTACCATTATTATTCTTAAAAGATATCTTCGATGTTCCATCAACAGGGGTGGAAAGTGACTATTATTCTGTTGTAATCGTAAGAAAAGGAGATAAACTTGCAGGTCTTGTCGTGGATGGATTTATTGGACAGCAAGAAGTTGTATTAAAGTCACTAGGCACTTACCTTTCAAGTGCATATGCAATATCTGGAGCAACCATCTTAGGAGATGGTCAAGTAGCGTTAATTATGGATTGTAATGCTTTAATTAAATAATTCTTGCATAAAAGATAAACAGATTTTTGCGCAAGTATTTTTTGCCTAGGAAACAGCCTTTGTTAAGTCGAAGCCCTATCGACTAAAAAATAGATCTGTGAAATGTTTATGCTATAAGCGAATGGAAGCAATACTCCAAGGTCGATAAATACTTTTGCGCTTTCTGTATGCAGGTAGGTTAATTTGAGAGGGATGAAAAGGAAATGAGCGATACAGTTTCAACAGAAGAAAAGTTAATAATATTTGAATTGAAAGGGAAGGAATATGCTATTTCTGTCAATGAAGTCATGTCTATTGAGAAAAATATGCATATTACTAGAATTCCAAATATTGCTCCTTTTGTTAAAGGTGTGATTAATTTAAGAGGAGTAGTTACTCCTATCATCGATTTACGACGCCGATTTAATTTGGAAGAAATTCCTTACACAGAAAGCACAAGAATCATCATTATTATGTTAGAAGATATGGAAGTAGGGATTATTGTTGATTCTGCTAATGATGTAGTAGATGTCGATACTTCTCTATATGAGCCTGCTCCAGAAACAATTAGTGGGGATGAAGTTGATTATATTAAAGGTGTAGTAAAGCTTGATAAACGGTTACTTATTCTTGTGGATTTAGAAAAAGTGTTTGATCGAACTATTTTAAGAAATTATTCCAATAGTAAAAGTGATGAGTAAGTATGGGGTATCTTCATGAAATAGATTCCATAAAGCTAGATGTTTTAAGAGAAATTGGCAATATCGGGGCAGGACATGCGGCAACTTCTTTATCGAAGCTTCTTAATAAAAAGATTGATATGAAGGTGCCGGATGTTCAAATTGTAACGTTTGATGAAATGATGGAAATGGTAGGCGGTGCTGATAATATTGTTGCAGGAGTTTTCTTAAGAATAGAAGGAGATGTTCCAGGAAGTATGTTTTTTATTCTTCCTATTGAGCAAGCTACTAATTTTGTACAAGATATGATTGGAGATACTTCTGTTAATTTAGCGCCGCCCTATGATGAGTTATCGATTTCTGCTTTGCAAGAATTAGGAAATATTTTATCTGGTTCTTATTTATCCTCCTTATCTGACTTTACGCAGTTGTCTTTGTATCCATCCGTACCAGCGCTCGCAATTGATATGGTTGGCGCGATTGTTACATATGGATTAGTCGAACATTCACAAGTAAGTGATTATGCGATTGTCATCAATACCGAATTAAAGGGAGAAGAAATTAAGGTATCTAATACTGTCAATGGTCATTTCTTTTTGTTGCCTGATCCAGACTCTTTTAGCCCATTATTTCAGTCATTAGGAGTGAAAGATGGTGACTGAACAAATTACAGTAATAAAAGTTGGAATTGCTGATATGAATGTGGTGCGAGCGCCTAACACGATTCGAACTTCTGGGCTTGGTTCATGTGTCGGCATCGTTTTATACAGTCCAATGAAACCAATTGCTGGCTTAGCACATATTATGCTTCCAGAGGCATGCATATCCAAGTCTGGAGTTGTAAACAAGGCGAAATTTGCGGATACAGCGATTCATGAATTAGTAGAGCGTTTAGAGGGATTAGGGGTAAAGAAAAACACACTACTAGCAAAAATTGCCGGGGGAGCACAAATGTTTCAGTTTAATGGGACAAGCGATATTATGAGGATTGGTCCTCGCAACGTTGAAGCGGTTAAAAATACACTACAAGCATTAAGAATAAAATTAATTAGCGAAGATGTAGGCGGAAATAGCGGTAGAACGATTGAATTTTCTCCAGCAACCAATCAACTAACCATTCGCACGGTGAATAGAGGGACTCATATTATTTAAGCCTTTGATCAACAAAGCATATATTTAAAAGAAAAATAAGACTGTCTCTAATAAAAAGAAATCCTTTATACAATAGGATAGATTCTTTTATTAAGAGCTAGTCTTTTTTTGCAATTTTTTTAAGGATAAAACCTTGATAGTGAGTCATTATACCTATTTTTAATAGTGGTACTAGAAAGAATAGATAAAAAATCACGTCTTCTGCTAAAATCAATAGTGAAATATATACATAAAAAAGGGTGCTAGATTTTTCTTACCTACGATTCTTCTTTTTGCTGAATGGATAGGAATGTAAATGATAAAAATAAAGAAGCACAAATAGAGAGAAAATGTGATGAATTAGTTCATGTAAGTAGACTAGGTTATTTACATGGCTTTAAAAACGAACGAAAAACAATAGGAATAGTTTATTCATTTAATTTTGAATAATTTATGGACCGATTACAGAAATGTAGATTTTTTTGCAGAAAAAAGGGGATATAGATAATTAAAACATATATCCTAATTAGCCTTTTATGTTTATAGACAGAAATAGTTTCAATATGAGTTTTATGTTCATTGTTTTTAGAGGAGGGTATTTAATGGCCAATGAGTCAACAACAGAAGAAAAACAAGCTTGGAAAATGTGGATTAGTACGAGAGATCAAGAGGCAGGAAATCAATTAATTAAGAAATACATGCCTTTAGTCAGTTTCCATGTGCAAAGAATTTCAGTCGGATTACCAAAAAGTGTTTCCCGAGATGAACTGACTAGTCTTGGCATGATGGGCTTATATGATGCTTTACAACGATTTGATCCAAACAGAGACTTAAAGTTTGATACATATGCATCTTTTCGAATTAGAGGAAGTATAATTGATGGTCTACGTAAAGAAGATTGGTTATCAAGGGGAACAAGGGAAAAGTCGAAAAAAATTGAGGCTGTGATTGAAAAGCTGGAACAAAAATTAATGAGAAATATTACGGTTCAAGAAATTGCTGATGAGTTAGAAACTAGCGTGGAAGAAGTATATGCAACGATGAATGAACACTTCTTTGCTAATATCCTTTCTATTGATGAGCAAATGAATGAGAGTGAAGAGAAAGAGGCACAAAGCTTTTCGATTCGGGATGATAAAACCATAATTCCAGAGGAAAAAGTAGTAAAGGATGAATTAGTTCAAGAAATGGCAGATAAAATTAAGGAGCTTAATGATAAAGAACAGCTTGTAATTAGTTTGTTTTATAAAGAGGAATTAACCTTAACGGAAATTGGGCAAGTGATGAATTTATCCACCTCAAGAATATCGCAGATTCATTCAAAAGCTATCTTTAAATTAAGGCATTCTTTAGAAAAAGTAATCTAATAAATGAGAAAATGGGTGAACGCACATGAGTTTAAAAGCAATAGAAATGCAAGTTGCCTTACCGAGAACTTATGATGCAGGAAAGCTTCAGGAACAGCAGGATCAAAAACATCAGCAAATGTATGCATTCGCTTCACAAGAAGCAGGGAAAGAACAAGAAAGAAAAAGAACGACGGTTATAAAGGGAGAAGGGAAGGGAAAAGTTACGTCTAATAAAAAAAGAGACAAACATATCGAACGAAGGAATGAACTTGAGGAAGAATTGGATGAAATAGAGAGAAAACAAACGATACACCCATATAAAGGAAAAAGTATCGACTTTAGTGGATAGAGGGATGAAATGGTTAACTTTTTACTTTTTGTAAGTATTACATTAAATTTAATTGCGATACTTTGTATTGTGATTTTGTACCTAAGGCAAAATCGGTTTGTAGACATGGAAAAAGAACAGAAAAAGAATATAGAGGAAATGGAAGAGGTAATTGCCACTTTTATTACAGAAATAAAAGAGGAAAATGAACAGTTTTTGGATAAGCTCTATTCGTTTCAACCAAAAGAGAATAGTCATCAAAATTTGAAAGAGAAAAAGGGCGAGGATAAGACGGCGGACGTCGAATTTAGACCAAAGGATTTAATAGGGAATAAAGCGATGCTAAACGTTTATAAAAATGCTGCCCCGTCTGGACAAGAAATAGGCAAAAAAGAAGATCAGCTGGAGAAGGAAGAGGTGGACGAGCTGTTGAATTTAATTCTTCCACCTGAGAAAGAGCCGAAGGAAAAATCAATGGTGGAAATAGCCGCTGAAATGCAGGCTGACGGAAAAAGCATCGATGAAATAGCGAAAGCGTTAAATAAAGGGAAGACTGAAATGGAGCTACTTCTTAAATTTAGACAAAATTCGTAAATATACTTGATTGTATGTAGTACATATGCTATATTAACAAATGGTGTTAATACACACGCTTTTGGATTTAATCAATGGTGCTGTATTATTTACAGTTTTGATTAAAAATGAAAAAAGCGGAGGAAATCAAAACCATTAGGAGGAAAAAAACATGTCAGTTATTTCAATGAAACAATTACTTGAAGCTGGTGTACATTTCGGTCACCAAACACGCCGTTGGAACCCAAAAATGAAAAAATATATTTTCACAGAGCGTAACGGCATCTACATCATCGACCTTCAAAAAACAGTTAAAAAGGTTGAAGAAGCTTATAACTATGTGAAAGAATTAGCTGGAAACGGCGGTACAGTTCTTTTCGTTGGTACGAAAAAGCAAGCACAAGATTCAGTTAAAGAGGAAGCTATCCGTTCTGGTCAATACTATGTAAACCAACGCTGGTTAGGTGGAACTTTAACTAACTTTGAAACTATTCAAAAACGTATTGCTCGTCTTAAAGATATCGAAAGAATGTCTGAAGACGGTACATTTGAAGTACTTCCTAAAAAAGAAGTAGTTCAATTAAACAAAGAGCTTGAGCGTTTAGAAAAATTCTTAGGCGGAATTAAAGATATGAAGAAAATTCCTGACTGCTTATTCATCGTAGATCCACGTAAAGAACGTATTGCAGTTGCAGAAGCTCATAAATTAAACATTCCAATCGTTGGTATTGTTGATACTAACTGTGATCCAGACGAAATTGATGTTGTTATTCCTGCGAATGATGATGCAATCCGTGCTGTTAAATTATTAACTGCAAAAATGGCAGATGCTATTCTTGAAGCTAAACAAGGCGAAGAAGTAACTTCTGCTTAAATTAGAACCGAATGACTTGTTATACGAATTAGTTTAGGAACATTAGATAAACTTAATGGATAATAAGTATTTGTTTAGGGACTTGTGGAAAAGGTGATAAAGAGCATCCCTCTTATCACCTTTTTTTCAAGCATCCTGCTTAAAAGTGAAATAAAATGGTTAAAAAAATAATACATAAACCTTAAGGAGGCAAATTACTATGGCTGTTACAGCTCAAATGGTAAAAGAACTACGTGAAAAAACTGGTGCTGGAATGATGGATTGTAAAAAAGCACTTACTGAAACTAATGGAGATTTAGATAAAGCAATTGATTTCTTACGTGAAAAAGGAATTGCAAGTGCTGCTAAGAAAGCGGACCGTGTAGCTGCTGAAGGTTCAACTTATATCGCGGTAGAAGGTAATGAAGCAGTTATTCTTGAAGTAAACTCTGAAACAGATTTCGTTGCGAAAAACGAAGGTTTCCAAAGCTTAGTTAAAGAACTTGCTGCACATTTATTAGCAACTAAACCTGCTACAGTAGAAGAAGCACATGCTTCTAACATTATAGAAGGTACAACAGTTGAAGCTCATATCAATGCAGCAATTGCTAAAATTGGTGAAAAATTATCTCTTCGTCGTTTTGAAATCAAAACAAAAACAGACAATGATGCATTCGGTGGATACCTTCATATGGGTGGACGCATTGGTGTTCTAACTGTATTAGAAGGAACTACTGATGAGTCAGCTGCTAAAGATGTAGCAATGCATATTGCAGCATTAAACCCTAAATATGTTTCTCGTGACCAAGTTTCTCAAGAAGAAGTGGCACATGAGAAAGAAGTATTAACACAACAAGCTCTTAACGAAGGAAAACCAGCTAATATCGTTGAGAAAATGGTTGAAGGCCGCTTAGGTAAATATTTTGAAGATGTATGTGCACTTGATCAAACATTTGTTAAAAACCCAGATCAAAAGGTTCGTCAATTTGTAGAATCTAAGGGTGCTACTTTACGTGAATTCGTTCGTTACGAAGTTGGAGAAGGAATCGAAAAGCGTGAAGATAACTTTGCTGAAGAAGTTATGAACCAAGTTAACAAGAAATAATAAATGAACGATTAATTGTTTTCATAGGGGGCACCATGGTGTTCCCTATTTTTCAAAATATTACATATTAAGCGGAGGTTTCCATGAGTAATCCAAAATATAAACGTGTTGTTCTGAAATTAAGTGGGGAAGCATTAGCTGGTGAAGCTGGATTTGGTATCAATCCAAGCGTTATCAAAAACGTAGCGCAGCAAGTGAAGGAAGTTGCAGATCTTGGTGTAGAAGCGGCTGTAGTAGTTGGCGGCGGAAATATTTGGCGCGGTAAAATTGGGGAAGAAATGGGAATGGACCGTGCAAACGCTGATTACATGGGAATGCTTGCTACTGTAATGAATTCATTGGCACTGCAAGATAGTTTGGAGCAAATGGGCATTGAAACACGTGTACAATCTTCTATCGAAATGAGACAGGTAGCAGAGCCATATATTAGAAGACGTGCAATTCGACATCTTGAGAAGAAACGTGTTGTGATTTTTGCAGCAGGAACTGGGAACCCTTATTTCTCAACAGATACAACAGCTGCCCTAAGAGCTGCTGAAATAGAAGCAGACGTTATTTTAATGGCGAAAAATAATGTGGATGGTGTATATTCAGCAGATCCGAAAGTGGATAAAACTGCAACGAAATATGAAGAGCTTACTTATTTCGATGTTATTAAAGATGGCCTTGCTGTAATGGATTCAACTGCTTCATCATTATGTATGGATAATGACATTCCGTTAATCGTGTTCTCCATTATGGAAAACGGCAATATTAAGAGAGCTGTAATGGGTGAAACAATTGGAACAATCGTGAGGGGGAAAAATAATGCCTAAACAAGTTATCGCTAATACAAAGGAAAAAATGAATAAAGCGATTCAGAGTTATTCACGTGAGCTTGCGAGTATCCGTGCTGGTAGAGCTAACGCTTCCCTTTTAGACCGAATCACAGTAGATTATTATGGTGCGCCAACACCGATCAACCAAATTGCTGGTATCAGTGTTCCGGAAGCTAGATTGCTTGTTATTCAACCATATGATAAAACGATTCTTGGGGATATAGAAAAAGCAATTCTTAAATCTGATATTGGTTTAAATCCTTCAAATGATGGTAGTGTTATCCGTCTTTCTATTCCAATGCTAACAGAAGAGCGTCGTAAGGAATTAGTGAAAAACGTGAAAAAAGAATCCGAAGAAGCGAAAATTGCTATTCGTAATATTCGTAGAGACGGAAATGACGATCTGAAGAAATTAGAGAAAAACGGAGATATCACAGAAGACGCGCTTCGCGGCTATAATGATGATATTCAAAAATTAACAGATGAATTCATCAGCAAAGTTGATGCATTAACGAAAGAGAAAGAAAAAGAAATTTTAGAAGTATAATCCTTTTTCTTGTCTGTTTAGGATGAATAGCTGTCTCTCTAAGATAAGTTTATAGGAATGAAACCCTCTACTTTTTTATAGGGGGTTTTTTCTTCATCTAATTAAAAGGCTGTTTTCTAAAAGGTTGTTGTTGCTTTTTTAATAGAAAAAATCAATTAATGAGAAGAACGGATCAGCCTGAATACACGTAGACGCCACAGGGTTTAGCGAGAAAGGTGAGTCCCCATTAGTGATGCCCGAGGAGGCTTAAGCGTAGCCCCTGGAAAGCGAATTGTATTCAGGCTGCGGCTCATAGTAACAGATTTTACGAAAACAGCCAATTAACAATAGAAGCAAAAAAATGTCCAAAATATTAATTCTTTGTCCTTAAAACAGTCAAAACTAGCTAGTTTTTTAATTGGTAGTTGCTTAAGCTGACTATTTTCCTATAATATAGAAAGGGAACTTATTGTGTTATCCTATTATTGGATAAATTTATTGGACAAAAAGAAATTAATAGAAAAGTCGATCCTTATAATTGTTATTTTAAGGCAATATCGTTATCATGATTATTCTAAGCATAATCGTTTAGTAGGGAATATAAACAGATACAGGTATTGTGTGTACTGTATACATATACTCACTGTTAATAGTAGGATACGAAAGGGATCTATTTTTGGAGGAGCTATTTTATGTTTAACAAAATAAGGTTATGGAAGAAGAAACCTGTTTCTTCAAATCTCCAAGACCGTATAACAGCACTTAAAATGCGGAAAATTCCAGAGCATGTTGCGATTATCATGGATGGAAATGGACGCTGGGCAAAAAAAAGAACATTGCCTAGAATTGCCGGCCATCATGAAGGCATGAAATGTGTGAAGCGCATTACAACAATCGCAAATGATCTTGGAATTAAAGTGTTAACTTTATATGCTTTTTCCACAGAAAATTGGAAAAGGCCGAAATCGGAAGTAGATTATATTATGTCCCTTCCAGAACAATTTCTTGGTACATTTTTGCCGGAATTAATTGAAAAAAATGTTCGCGTAACAGCTATTGGTTATACAGAAGGATTGCCAGAGTCTACACTTAATGCCTTAAATCGTGCTGTGGAACAAACAAAGCATAATACAGGTCTTCATTTAAACTTCGCCTTAAACTATGGTTCCCGAGCAGAAATTATAGATGCTGTTAAAGGTGTTGTAAAAGACAGTCAATCGGGAAAAATAGAGATAGAAAACATATCAGAAGAAATGTTTTCCTCTTATTTAATGACAGGAGAGACAATCGAGCCTGATTTATTAATTCGGACAAGTGGGGAAATTAGAATAAGCAATTTTATGCTATGGCAAATAGCGTATTCCGAGCTTTATTTTACCGATGTATTATGGCCTGATTTTAGTGAACAGCATTTAATCGAAGCAATCGAAGAATTTCAAAACAGACAACGTCGTTTTGGTGGCGTCTGAAGAGAGTTGGTTAAGAGATGAAGCAAAGAATCATTACAGCAATTATTGCAATAGCCGTATTTTTACCGTTCGTTTTAATTGGGAAGCTACCATTAGTGCTTTTTACCTTTTTACTAGTTGGAATTGGTGTATTTGAAATGTTTCGTATGAGAAAAATTCCGTTTTTTTCTATTCCGGGAATCATTTCTTTAATTACCGTATGGATGATTGTACTTCCCAATCATTATCTAACATCTTTAAATATGACAAAAGTAGAAATGGGATTAATCGCTGTATTGTTGTATTTAACGTATATGGTTTTTTCGAAAAATAGATTTACATTTGATGATGTCGCATTTACCATATTAGCTGTTATTTACATAGGAACAGGATTTCATTTCTTCGTTGAAATTAGAGAAACGCATTTAGCGTATCTTATTTATTCATTATTTATCATTTGGGCAACCGATTCTGGTGCATACTTTATTGGCAGAGCAATCGGGAAGCGAAAATTATGGCCAGAAATAAGTCCAAACAAAACAGTGGAAGGTTTTTTCGGAGGAATCATAAGTGCTTTAGTGGTAGGGGTTCTATTTAGTGTGTTTGGCTACATAGAATGGTCTATAGGCTTTGCTTTTACTACCATTATCTTATCTATTTTTGGACAAATTGGGGATTTAACAGAATCGGCGTTAAAGCGTCATTATGATGTGAAGGATTCTGGTAGATTATTGCCAGGACACGGTGGGATTCTCGATCGATTTGATAGTCTTATCTTTGTCTGGCCGCTTCTTTATTTTATCTTTGAACGATTTCTTGATTTAATTTAAAATAAAGAGTAGGAAATATTGGGTGTAGGAGTGAGGTAGTGAAATATATTAGTTTGCTTGGGGCGACTGGATCGATTGGAACACAAACGTTGGATGTTATAAAAAGTCATCCTGACATGTTTCAATTAGTTGCTTTTTCATCAGGAAGAAATATAGAACTTACAAAACAGATTATCCAAGAATTTAGACCATCACTTGTCTCCGTTGCAGAAAAGAGTGATTATGAGCAATTAAAGCAAATCTTTCCGGCCATTCATTTTAGCTATGGAATGGAAGGATTGATTGAGGTGGCTGTTTTCGATAAAACGGACATATTAGTCAATGCAGTAATTGGAAGTGTTGGTCTACATCCAACGCTACAGGCGATTGAAGCGCAAAAAGTTATAGCGATTGCAAATAAGGAAACATTAGTTACAGCAGGGCATATTGTGATGGAAGCTGCTGCAAAATATAATGTACCTGTTTTGCCAGTTGATAGTGAGCATTCGGCTATTTTTCAATGTTTACAAGGGGAAAACCAAAAGAATATTGAACGCCTCATTATTACGGCCTCAGGCGGAAGCTTCCGAGACCTTAGCAGAACTGATTTAGAGCAAGTGACAGTGGCAGATGCTTTAAATCATCCAAACTGGTCAATGGGTGCGAAGATTACGATCGATTCTGCGACAATGATGAATAAAGGTTTGGAAGTAATTGAAGCACACTGGTTATTTGGACTTCCGAATGAGAAAATAGATGTGTTACTACATAAAGAAAGTATCATTCATTCCATGGTAGAATTCCATGATAGCAGTGTGATAGCGCAATTAGGTACACCAGATATGCGCATACCAATCCAATATGCACTTAGTTACCCTGAGCGCCTTCCTGCAGAAAATGGGAAACGATTAGATTTAGCTACTATCGGAAAATTGCATTTTCAGCAAATGGATTTGGTTAGATTTAAATGTCTTGATTTTGCATACGAGGCTGGAAAAGCAGGCGGAACATTACCAACGGTACTAAATGCAGCAAATGAAGTGGCTGTACAAAAGTTTTTAAATAAGGAAATAAGCTTTCTGCAAATCGAAGACTTAATCGAAAAAGCACTAAATAGTCATCAGAATATACTAAACCCTAGTCTTGAAGTGATCCAAGAAATTGACGTAGAAACAAGAAAAAGAGTAAGCACACTTCTATAAAAAGGTGGTTAAATTTTGTATACAGTTATAGCTTTTATCATCATTTTTGGTGCATTAGTTTTTTTTCACGAATTAGGGCATTTCGTATTAGCTAAGCGTGCAGGTATTTTATGTCGTGAATTTGCCATTGGGATGGGACCTAAAGTTCTTTCCTTGAAAAAAGGTGAAACTATTTATACTATTCGTCTTTTGCCAATTGGAGGATATGTACGAATGGCAGGGGAAGACCCTGAGATAGTTAATATTAAACCTGGTCATCGAATCGGCTTAATCCTTAATGAAAAAGAAGAAGTAACCAAAATCATCATTAACAATAAAGAGAAGTATCCAAAAGCACGAGTTATTAATGTGGAAGATGCAGATTTAGAGCACAATCTCTTTATTAAAGGATATGTTGAAGAAGATACAGAAGGAAATCTTCTTGTTTTTCCTGTAAAAAAAGATGCTGTATTTGTTGAAAATGGCATTGAAACACAAATTGCACCATATGACCGTCAGTTTGCAAGTAAGTCGTTAGGTCAACGCACGCTTGCTATTTTTGCAGGTCCTGCGATGAACTTTGTATTGGCTTTCCTTATTTTTATCGTGATTGCGTTATTACAGGGAATCCCTTCTAATGAAGCGAAGCTTGGAAAGTTAACAGATGACGGAGTAGCGATTAGTGCTGGGTTACACGAAGGAGATAAGGTTATAAGTATTGATGGTCAGTCTGTTGAATCATGGAAAGAGGTTGTTTCTATTATTCAAAAGAGCCCTGGGGAAAACATAGAATTCCTTATTGATCGTAATGGACAAGAAATGACAATTGATGTAACACCAAAAGAAACGGAAGTAGATGGGAAAACGATTGGGTTAGTTGGTGTATATAGCCCAATGGAAAAATCACCATTAAAATCTATTCAATATGGAGCAACACAAACCTATACATGGACAAAGGATATAATTGGGGCTGTGGGTAAACTGGTAACAGGCCAATTCTCCATTGATGCACTAGGCGGTCCTGTAGCCATTTACCAATCAACAGATACCGTTGCTCAATCAGGGGTCTATTCTCTAATGAATTGGGCTGCTGTCCTAAGCATAAACTTAGGAATCATGAATTTACTTCCATTGCCAGCATTAGACGGTGGGCGTCTATTATTCTTTGCAATCGAAGCGGTTCGCGGAAAACCAATCGACCGACAAAAAGAAGGATTAGTTCATTTTATAGGCTTCGCCTTACTAATGCTATTGATGATTGTCGTCACTTGGAATGATATCCAACGATTTTTTATACAGTAGGGTACTTTTCATTCCCCTTTTTATAAGGGGAATGTTGTTTTGTGGGGAAAAGCTTAATATAGCTTTTTTTCACAATAGGAGAACAAACACATAAAAATAATAGAGGTGCAAGCATAGATGAAGCAAAGTAAAATGTTAATTCCAACATTAAGAGAAGTACCAGCAGATGCAGATATTAAAAGCCATCAGCTACTATTAAGAGCAGGCTATATTAGACAAAATGCAAGTGGTATCTATTCTTATTTGCCACTAGCAAATAAAGTAATAAAGAAAATTGAACAAATTATTCGTGAGGAAATGGATGCTGCAGGTGGAGTAGAACTTTTAATGCCTGCCTTGCAACAAGCAGAATTATGGCAAGAATCGGGCAGATGGTTTACTTACGGACCAGAATTAATGCGTCTTAAAGATCGCAATAGCCGTGAATTTGCATTAGGTGCAACCCATGAAGAAGTAATCACAAGCTTAGTTCGTGACGAAGTAAAATCCTATAAACGTCTGCCACTTACGCTT
>NZ_DALZDK010000037.1:0-371 GCF_031978665.1 Niallia sp.
AAAACAACAATCTTTTAGAAAACAGCCTATTTCTAAAATCAAAAAAATATCCTAAAAGCACTCTACTTAAAAAGAAGTTTTCATTTAAACCTCTTTTTAAGAGAGTGCTTCTAAGATAATTTCTTAACTAATTTTATATGCTCTCTGATTCTTCTTTCTCCTTATTAAGAACTTTACTAAGACTCCATACTTCGGGGAGCCAAGAAAGCTAATCATAAAAATAATTCCTGTGGAAAAGGCCATTGCACCTGATATAGAGGTATCTAACCATAAAGCCATATAGTAGCCAATAAATGCGGATAAAATTCCAAAACAACTGCTTAATAGAAATAGAAAGGATAACTGATCTGTCCATAAATAAGCAGCTGCGG
>NZ_DALZDK010000037.1:381-4769 GCF_031978665.1 Niallia sp.
CTACTACCATAATTGCTCCTACCGCATCAAATGCCGCAACCGTTGTTAAAGAAACTAAAGACATAAATAAATAGTGCATAAGGATAACAGGTATGCCAAGACTTGCAGCAAGTGCAGGGTCAAACGACGTAATCTTCCATTCTTTATAGAAAGCAATAATAACAAATAGGACAACTAGTAAAACAATACTTAGTAATACCACTGCTTCTGGAATACTTCCTAGGAGCGGTATTTCTACTCTTTCCCATGGAATGAACGTAATCTCTCCCATCAAAGTATGCTTCACATCTAGATGAGCATTCCCCACTTTTGTTGCAATGAGAATGACACCTATTGCAAATAAAGTCGTAAAGACAATCCCAATCGATGCCTCCTGCTGTACACCTTGTGTATGAAGCCATTGCACAACAATCGCAGTAATCAAACCAGCAATAACCGCCCCTATCAGCATATGGATACCTGTTAATTCTCTCGTAATCAAGTAAGCACACACAATTCCCAAAAGTACTGTATGGCTAATAGCATCTGCCATCATCGCCATCCTTCTTAAAATTAACAATACTCCAATAAGTCCACAGCTTAATCCAACTAATGAGGCAGTTAACAATATCCAACCTGTATAGCTCATTTATCTTTCTACCTCCCTAGTCATTGCTAATTGCGTGATATTCTTCCTCTGTCTTTTTTGCTGAAAAAAGACAACTACCAAGCCTTTTTTACTTCCTAAAAATAAGGAAACTAGGAAGACAGAAGAAGCTGTCACCACAATGAAAGGTCCAGTTGGCCATCCCTTCCCGATTGTACTAAGCAATGTTCCGATCATTCCAGAAGCCCCTCCAAATATAGCGGAAAGTATCACCATCACTCTGAACGATTCTGTCCAATATCGAGCACTTACACTTGGAATGATTAATAAAGCTGCCATTAATATAACGCCAACCGCTTGAATCCCAACAACAATGACTAAAACTAGGATTGCCATATATAGTGCATTCATCTTAGTTGTCAAGATGCCCAAGCCTTTAGCAAAGTTAGGATCAAACAAAAAGATTTTCCATTCCTTAAACAGGAGCACCGTTATGAAAAGTACGATAAGAGCTACCGCCATCATCGTCCAAACATCCTTGGACACCATGGAAGCTGCTTGCCCAAATATAAAGCTATCTAACCCACTTTGATTACCGCCAGGCATCCGATTAGCAAATGTTAGCAGCATAATCCCTAAGCCGAAGAATACGGATAAAACAATTCCCATTGCCGCGTCCTCTTTGACTCGACTAGAACTTCTTATCCACTGAATGAGAAAAGCACCTAATAATGCAGTAATAGCTGCTCCAATAATCATCACAAAAAGATTTTTTTCTCCTAATACTGTAAAACCAAGTACTACTCCTGGCAGTGCTGCATGAGAAAGAGCGTCACTCATTAAGCTTTGTCTTTTCCAATAAGCGAAGCTGCCTATGACACCAGCTGCCATTCCTAATAAGAACGTACTAAATAAAACAGATTGCGCGTTATAAGAAAGAAAACTTAACATTATCGCTTCTCTCCCATCCAGTGCAAAGTACCACCATATGCTTTCATGATATTCTCTTTCGTAAAAGTTAAATTGGTTGGTCCATGTGCTATTACCGTTTTGTTTAAGAGGAGGACATGATCAAAATATTCTTCCACGGTTTGTAAATCATGATGGACAACCATCACTGTTTTCCCGCTCTCCTTTAGCATCTTTAGCGTCTCCATAATTGCTTTTTCTGTCGTAGCATCAACACCTGCCAATGGTTCGTCTAAGAAATAAAGATCCGCATCCTGGGCAAGAGCACGAGCGAGAAAGACGCGCTGCTGCTGCCCACCTGACAACTGACTAATTTGTCGATTCGCATAATCTTCCATCTTCATTTCCTTTAATGCAGCCATTGCTTTTTGCTTATGTTCTTTCTTTGGCCACTTTAACCAGCCAATTTTTCCATATTGCCCCATCATTACAACATCTAGAGCGTTTGTCGGAAAATCCCAATCTACAGATCCACGCTGGGGAACATAGCCGATTTTTGATTTAGCTATTTTATAATTTTCGCCGAAAAAAGTTACCTTGCCAGTAATAGTGGGATGTAGCTCTAACATTACTTTTAATAATGTAGATTTCCCAGCACCATTTGGACCGACAATACTCGTTAAAGTTCCAGGCTTAATATGAAAGCTCACATCGGATAATACTTCATTTTTTCGATAGGCAGCTGATACATTCTCTACGGTAAGAACCGACTCCATTTCACTCCACTCCTCTACTCAACGCTTGATAGATAGTGGAAACATTATGTTTATACATTCCTATATATGTTCCTTCTTCCGTATCTGCATCTCCCATTGCATCAGAGAATAATTCTCCACCAAGCTCTATATCAAGCCCTTCTTTTTTCGCACCTTCAATGACTGCATTAATGGAAGCTGGGTTAATGCTACTTTCGATAAAAACAGCAGGAACTTGATGCTCCACTAGTAATTGAATAGTCTCCTCTATATCTGATAATCCAATTTCGGCTTCCGTGCTTAGACCTTGTAATCCGACAACCTCTATATCTAGCATTCTTCCAAAATAGCCAAATGCATCATGGGCTGTAACTAATACGCGCTTATCTTCAGGTAAAGTCTCCATCTGTGCTTTCGCTTCTTCTTTTAATGCGTCTAACTTCGCAAAATATTCTTGTTTATTTTTCTCAAAATAATCGCTATCATCTGGTAAAGCTTTCTTTAACTCGTTCGTTGCTGCATCAAGTGATTCTTTCCATAAATCAATATCGAACCAAATATGAGGATCAATTGCACCTTTCTCATCCTTTAAAAGCTTTTCCTCTGGGTTAACTTCTCCAATGGCAAGAACTGATCTTGTTTTTCCGATTTCTTCAAACACCTTAACCATATTTGCCTCTAGATGTAATCCACTATAAAAGATAATGTCTGCATTCTCCATTTTCTGGATATCCCCTTGTGTAGCTGTATACAAATGAGGATCAACGCCAGGTCCCATTAGGCTTTGCACTTCTACTTTATCGCCGCCAATTACCGACATTGGCTCTGCAATTTGCGCAATTGTAGTAACAATCGTAAGCTTATCGTCTCCCTTTGATTCTGTTGATTCAGCTGAACACCCCGTTAAAAAAACAAACGTCATTAATAATCCTGTTAATACAAGTTTCCACATTCTTATTCCTCCTTTTCACCATTACAAAAAATCATAACCATCGGACAATTTGTTTCCCTAAGGAAACTTTTGTGTTTATATACAAAATACTTAACTAATTGAAAAATGTCAATGGTTTTAGCACAATTAGGTAAAAATTCTTAAATTGCTTTGGCTAATATTTGCACCCCATAAAGTAACGGAGGAATCCAATTTTGTAAAAACAAAAAAGATGCCTCTATTCCAAAGCATCTCTTAACGTATTGCGGGATATTAGCCAAAAATCTTATCCCATAATTCCACTAGAAAAAATTTCACTTCTACTTTCTCTTCTTCTGCTTCAACAAATACAGGATCTTTCTTCTCTTTTTCTTCTTTCTTTTCTACCTTCGCTGTTTTTTCCTTTTCTGCTTTCTTCTCAACTTTCTCTTCTTTCTTCTCTTCCTCAAATCCATCGCTTACGGCTACTCCGTTAGAGAAATCTAGGAAACATAGTGGCGGGAAAAGAACACACCACCAATTAGCACCCTCGCCTTCACCTAAAGTAATAAGAATTGCATCATATTGTCCTGCTGGATATAAGAACTCTCCGTATAGCTTTGTTGGAAAATCAACTTTATCAAAAGTAACATTTACTGCTTGATTTGCCTGTTCTTCTTCTACTACTCTTTCAGCAATAAGCTGAATTTCCGGTAATTTTTCCTTCAATAAGTCTTTTGCCGCTTCCTTTGAAGTCAATTCAGAAACCCATTTTGTAATTTCTTCATTTACAGCATCTCTTACTTTTCTTTTTAATGCCTGATCTGCTTCTAAATCACTATTAGCTAAGATTCTAAGACGAATCGCATCATTCGGAATGATTACCTCACTGTTTGCTGTTACTTCATTTTTAGGAATATATAAACTCATAATAGTTGATAGAATAAGTACAAATAAATAAATAGTTGCCATCGGTTTGTTTTTCATCTTTAGCACCGCCCCTTCACTAACACAGTGTGGACAGATTAATAGAATCTTAAACTAGCAAATTTCATTTTTTCTGAGCTTTTTTGTAGGGGAGTCTACTATATGCAGATGGTGGATTTTCTTGCGGGTTTTGTACTTTTATTTGGGGATTTGGATTTTGCTTGCGAGTTTGGCATCTTTACTTGCGACTTTCATACTTTTATTTGCGGGTTTGGCATCTTTACTTGCGATTCTTATTTTT
>NZ_DALZDK010000037.1:4869-12011 GCF_031978665.1 Niallia sp.
TCTTTACTTGCGACTTTCATACTTTTATTTGCGGGTTTGGCATCTTTACTTGCGACTTCCACAACTAAACAAAAAAGACACATCCCACACACCTTAACATGTGTATGGAATATGTCTTTCTAAAAAGCAAAAATCGTTCCAGGCAACCGATAAACAGAATTTAAATAAGTCAAAATCCTACTTCTGCAAAAACCATTCGGTCTTTGCCATTGATATCGAATTGCACTTCTACAATCGCCTTTGGAAATGCGGCTTCTAAAAGCTGTGCAACGGACTTACTTTGGCCTGCACCTACTTCAAAACCAATAATAGCTTTTTCTTTGACCACATGAGGTAATTCTTCACAAAGCCTTTTATATAAACCGAGACCATCTTCTCCTGCAAATAGTGCTCTATGTGGTTCATGCTCGGTGACCACTTCAGACATTGTTGCGATGTCTCTTTCTGGGATATAGGGAGGATTGGATAGGACAATGTCAAAACTCCCTCCTTGTTCCATAAACGGTTGCAACAAATCGCCTTGTACAAATTCAATATCCGCACCTAAATTTTCCGCATTGCTCCGTGCTACATCTAAAGATACTTCATAAAGATCTGTAGCTGTTACCTGTAATGAGGGATTTTCTAGCTTCATTGTCACTGCAATTGCACCGCTTCCTGTCCCTACATCCACTAGCTTTAAAGATGCTTTTTTTCCAAACAGCCTGTCTATCCGCATTAGAGCAGATTGCACAAGCTCCTCTGTTTCTGGTCGAGGAATAAGTACTTCTTTATTTACAGTAAATGCTCGTCCATAAAATTCTTCCTGCCCAATAATATATTGAACTGGCTGCCCTTTGGCATGTAGATAGATCAGCTTTTTAAAGCTTTCCACTTGCTCTTCTTCCATATCTTCTCGAAATTTAACAAGCATTTCGGATCTACTTACTTTCAGAGAATGCCTTAGTAAGATTTCCGCTGCGTATTCTTCCCTGCCATGTTCCTTTAAATAAGAAGAAGCCCATTTTAGGGCTTCGAATACCTTACACATCGGACGCACTTTCCAAACGACTAGATTGTTCTTCAAAAATAAGGGCATCAATAATATCGTCCATTTTACCTTGAAGAATTTGATCTAGCTTTTGAATAGTCAATCCAATACGGTGATCTGTTACACGGTTTTGCGGGAAGTTATACGTACGAATACGTTCAGAACGGTCCCCTGTACCTACGGCTGATTTACGTTGTTGATCATATTCCGCTTGTGCTTCTTGCTGGAATTTGTCGTAAACACGTGCTCGTAATACTTTCATAGCTTTTTCTTTATTTTTGATCTGTGATTTTTCATCCTGACAAGAAACAACCGTTCCTGTTGGAAGATGTGTTAAACGAACTGCAGACATCGTTGTATTAACACTTTGTCCTCCAGGTCCGCTAGAAGCGAATGTGTCCACTCGAATATCTTTTTCGTGTATTTCAATCTCTACTTCTTCTGCTTCAGGCAAGCATGCTACTGTTGCAGTAGATGTATGAATACGACCGCCAGATTCTGTTTCTGGGACACGTTGTACACGATGGGCACCATTTTCAAATTTCAATTTGCTGTATGCACCTTTTCCGTTAATCATGAAAATGATTTCTTTATAGCCACCAACACCTGTTGAGCTTGCATCAATGACTTCCATTTTCCAACCTTGGGCCTCGGCAAAACGGCTATACATACGGAAAAGATCGCCTGCAAATAAAGCAGCTTCATCTCCGCCGGCAGCTCCTCTTACTTCCATAATAACGTTTTTGTCATCATTAGGATCCTTTGGGATTAGCAAAATTTTCAAACGTGCTTCTAATTCTTCGATACGCGCTGTAGTTTCATCTAGCTCTTCCTTAACCATTTCGCGCATTTCTGGGTCTAGCTTTTCTTCCAGCATTGTTTTTGCTTCTAGATGCTGTGCTTTTACTTCTTTATATTCACGATAAACTTCTACTGTTTCTTGAATATCCGATTGCTCTTTCGAATAGTCACGCAGTTTTTTTGTATCATTCACAATTTCAGGATCACTTAATAATTCATTAAGCTTGTCATAACGATCCTCTACAGCTTGAAGACGATCAAACACACTTTTCACCTCGTTTTTATCCATAACGTATTCATTATATTATAGGCTATTTTCCCCGTCAAAACCAATTCTTATGAAAATGGCATTTATGGCTGCTTTTCTTATTTATATTTCGAAAGGCTGTTCTCCTATAGTTTTTTGCATTCAGACTGCAACATTACTTCTTTCAAACTTTTTGAAGAACAAAAAACCTTCCTTTGTCGAATAGCCACAAGAATTACAGAGCCAATATTTCCTTTATCTATTATAATAGATATAACACTAGAAAGAGAGGATATGACAATATGTCCCTAACCAATCAATCCATTTATCAATATGTGATGGAGCAGGCTCCATCTATAACTAAAAATTGGTTTACTATTAAAGATGGAGAAGTAGGGTCTATTTACTCAAAGAATGCCTCACCATCTGTTGAAAATCTGCTCAAAAAGCAGCATACCTATACGATTCAAACCGTCATTAGCGCCTTTTTAGAAGACGAGAGCATTTTTGCTAAAAATCTAGAGCAGTGGGCAAATAAGGTAGCCAAAAGCAGAGTAGAATTAGGCACCCCAGTTCATGAAGTATTACAGGCATTAAGTATTACTAGACAAGTAATTTGGGACTCCATTGAACAGTTTATCCTTGACCATAATAATGTACCGACAGCATTACTTTTACAATGGAGTTCAAAATTCCACTTTACTTTTGATCGACTAACGAATCAATTCACCACCATGTATCATGCTTTTACAAATCAAAAATTCCATTCCCAACAGGAGTTAATACAGCAACTAAGCGTACCTGTTATACCGATTACAGAATCAATCGGGGTACTCCCATTAGTAGGAGACATCGATAGCTTACGAGCAAAATTAATCTTAGAAACGGTCCCTGTTAAATGTAAAGAGGAAGGGATTAATCATCTATTTATTGATTTATCTGGTATTTCTTCTATCGATACGATGGTTTTACACGAGCTCATGAAGCTAATAAAAATACTTTCTTTCATTGGCATTGAGTCGACTATTTCTGGACTAAGTCCTGATACGGCTCAAATGATAACTACCTTGGGAATTAGTTTAGGTAATGTTCCTACATACAGCACCCTTAAACAGGCGTTATCTTTTCAGCAGGAGCACACGAAAATAAAACCATTATCCTAACACTATTCCTAATCCAATTTGCTTTTAAACAAATTTTTTATAAAAGCTCCGATAAATTCTACTTAGTGAGCTCTAAAGGAAGACTTAGGTCCCAAGAGATAATAAGTGAATATCGGAGCTTTTGCTACCCATCTTTCTATTAAACTAGTAAAATGGCAAAGCTAATTATTAATTGAGTAACTTTTCCCCTACAACAAACTCATCGCGTATCTCACCAACAATTTCTTCTAATATATCCTCCATTGTGACAAGACCAACAATTACGCCTTTTTCATTCTTTACTAATCCCATATGCACTCTTTCTTGCTGCATTTTAAGAAGCGCATTTTTGATAGGTGCTGTATGGAGAAAAATAGGCATCTCATGAATAAACTCTTCCATTTTTGTTTCTCTTCCAGCTACTACATTTGTTAACATTTCTTTTGTATTTACGTAACCTACGAGCTTTGTTTGATTCTTAGTGACAGGATAACGGGTATATTCATGTTTATCCAAAACAGTCAAAATCTCTTCAAAGGACATTTCTAATTCTACATTAACAATTTGCTCTCTTGGAATCATAATTTCCTTTAATATTCGATTATCAAAAGCAAAAATATTCTTTAAATATGCTAATTCTGTTTGATTGATTTCGCCACTTTCATAGCTCTGCGTAACAATCAGCTTTAATTCCTCTTCCGAGTGAGCAGTTTCATGCCCTGTCAGTTTTATACCAAACCATCCAAGTATTGCTCGCGAGGATCCGTTTAAAGCATGGATAATCGGCTTCGTAGCTCTTCCAAACCAATACAAACCGGGAGCTAGCATTAAAGTCATTTTTTCCGCATATTGAATCGCCAATGTTTTTGGAGCCAACTCTCCAATTACTACATGTAAAAAGGACACAACTGATAAGGCTATTGCATAAGAAAGCACGGTTGATAAAGCACCAGGCACATGAAACCTTTCAAATAAAGGATGGAGCATCTTTTCTACAGTTGGTTCTCCTAATGCACCCAAAACCAATGCAGTAATCGTTATTCCAAGCTGACAGGCAGATAAATAATAATCTAAATCATGTGCAACTTTCTTTGCTATTACTGCCTTTTTATTTCCTTCTGCAATAAGTTGATCGAGCCTTGACATTCTTACTTTTAATATCGCAAATTCAGCACCGACAAAAAATGCTGTCAACATAATAAACACTGCTACTAAAAACAAATTTAATAGTATAATACTGTCCAATTATTTCCCTCTCGCTTCGAGGGATTCACCTCCATGATTATAGATAAAGCAGTTTTTTTCCATCCTAGCTAGTTTTTCAACACGTTTTGGGTAAGACTGACCTCTTTGATTTGGTAGTTATCCATATCTGTTACTGTCCATACATGTTCTCCCTGCTCAACTTGATCTCCAATCTCAGCAGTATCCAATAGCTGATATTGAATCCAGCCTGCTATTGTATCAAGCTCTTCGCTTTCTTCAAACAATATCCCAAAACGCTCTTCTAATTCATCTAGCAACACACGGCCGTTAATGAAATATTTATTCTTTCCCGACTCCCGGATATCTGCTACTTCATCTGCATCAAACTCATCACGGATTTCTCCAACAAGTTCTTCTAATATATCTTCCATCGCCAGAATACCAGACGTACCACCATATTCATCAATAACCAATAACATATGCACTCTCTCTTGCTGCATCTTTAAAAGGGCATCCTGCAATCTTGTTACTTCTAATACGACCGGAAGATCACGGACAAATTCTTCTAATTTGCGATTTCGCCCCCAAGCCATTTGTGTTAGCATCTTCTTCACATTTACGACCCCTACAATATGGTCTTTATCGCCAACTTCTGTTACTGGATAACGAGTATAATTATGCTCATCCAAGATTTTTACGATATCGTCATAGGACATATCTTTATTTAGTGTAACCAATTCAGTTCTCGGAACCATGATATCCTTCGCTACCCTTTCATCAAAAGAGAATACATTTTCCATATAGGCAAGCTCTGTCTGGTCAATTTCTCCTCCTTGGTAGCTCTGTGTCATTACAATTTTCAATTCTTCTTCTGAATACGCCTGTTCATGCTTAGCAGGTTTTATCCCCATCAAACGAAGCACTACTTGTGCAGATCCATTTAACGCCCATATAAAAGGATTCATCACTTTCCCAAACCAATATAATGGTGGCGCTAGCATTAAGGTTAATTTCTCAGAAAACTGAATAGCAAGTGTTTTTGGAGCCATTTCTCCTACCACAACATGCAGAAATGTTACCAATGCAAAAGCAATAGCATACGACGCAACAGATGCGACAGATGGAGAAGCATTCAGTAAATTAAATACTGGATGAAGAAGTTTCTCGATTGCTGGTTTCCCTAGCGCTCCAAGACCTAGTGCTGTAACAGTAATACCTAGTTGACATGCCGAAAGATAATAGTCTAAATTACCAGCTACCTTCTTCGCGACAATTGCCTTTTTGTTTCCTTCTACAATTAGCTGATCTATTCTTGACATACGAATTTTAACTACAGCAAACTCAGAAGCAACAAAGAAAGCTGTCAGCACTAATAATAGTGCAAGTAAAAATAAATTTGTTATCGTTATTATGTCCAATTATTTCCCTCTTTTGAGGGATTCACCTCCAGGAATATTTACATTAAAGACAGTAATTTCATTACGTCTAATAATTTTGTTTCAAGTGTGTGATACACTTTCTTTTTCTCTTCCTGCGGCGCATCTTTCAATCTTTCTTCCAATGATGTCAGCTTTTTATGCAAACACGCAATTTCGTTCTGTACCTCATTCATGATTGGTTCTATCTCTCGGTCTTCTCTTGATTGAATAACCTTCCGAATTTCTTCAATCGACATACGTTGTTTTTTCAAAAGTTTAATTCGTTCCAATGTATGAAGAACATCTTCCGAATACAGGCGATAATTGGAATCAGACCGCGTTACAGGAAGCAATTTATTACTTGTATAATAATCAATTGTTCTTGTAGACAATCCACTTAATTTCGCCACTTGGCCAATACGCAATAACGCCTCCCCAATGAAAAAACCCCCTTCAGCTAATAAGATATAATTATCATAGCATAGATAATAAAATCCGTACAGTATTACGTTATGGTTTTAGGTTATGGTTTATCGATCCTACGTATATGGCACTGAGGCATGAAGACTTTTCTCATGCTTTTCGAGCCGCTGATGAGGGTTCTCTATAACCTTTCTCTTTGCTTTTCATGGCGACCGTCACTGAGTGTTACCTTTTGACTTTCCCTCACACTTTCGGGCACTGACTTAGATGAACATATTCTCTCTTTTTCCTCTAAACACTTCCTTCCACATAAAAAAGCTCCTGTTAAGAAGAACCAAACCATTCTTAACAAGAGCTTTTTCTTATAAAGCCGTTGATGTATTATCTTTATTTGCTTTCTCTGTAGTTCTAGGGACTTCATGATGATGGCGGCATCGTGGTTCATAGGATTCAGATGCACCTACTAATATGACCGGATCTTCGTAGCAAGCCGGTGCACCATTAATCAATCTTTGCGTTCTGCTTGCTGGAGAGCCGCAGACTGCACAAACCGCTTGAAGCTTTGTCACTAATTCTGCAATCGCCATTAATTCTGGCATTTTTCCGAAAGGCTCGCCTCTAAAATCTTGATCTAAACCAGCACAAATGACACGGTGTCCACTATTTGCCAAATGCTGAATAACGCCAATAATCTCATCATCAAAAAACTGTACTTCATCTATTGCAACTATCTCTATATCGGAAGTCACATATTCAAAAATGTCGGCTGATTTACTAATAGGAATCGCATTAGTCGCTGTTCCATTATGTGATACAACAGATTCATCACTATAGCGATTATCAATACTTGGTTTAAATACAATTGCATGTTGTTT
>NZ_DALZDK010000037.1:12021-22393 GCF_031978665.1 Niallia sp.
AACACTATAAACTTCTGCTTAGCAAATTTCGCCCTTCTTACACGACGGATGAGTTCTTCTGATTTCCCTGAAAACATACTTCCGCAAATAACTTCAACCCATCCATGATGTTTCATTACATACATGAAACCGCTCCTTCCTAGTATAAAACAACTTTATCTCTTTCCTTACTCTATTCTATTTATTCTATTCAAATAGTCAGGGTGTTAAAATGATTTCCCTACCAATATTCTCTCTTACATACTTTAACAGCTATTAAAGCTGATTGAAATAATAGATTCGACTCAATCGTCGTTTTTAGCAGCATCTCAATTAAGAAAATGAAGTAACTATACCTTAAGATACTTAAGAATAAAAGCGATAAAGTTTACTTTCATTCTTAAATATCCTACTATAAGTCAAAATAAAAAACAGGCAAGGAGAAAGTAACTTCTTGCCTGTTCTTGATATTCCATATTACTTAAGACCGTATTTTTTGTTGAAGCGATCAACACGTCCGCCAGCTTCAGCAAATTTTTGACGTCCAGTATAGAACGGATGGCACTCAGAACAAGTTTCAACTTTGATTTCTTTTTTAACAGAACCAGTTGTGAACTCGTTACCACAAGCACATTTCACCGTAATTTCGTTATAAGTTGGATGAATTCCTGCTTTCATTTCTTTTCATCTCCTTCCGCCCTGCAACTTTCGAAACAGAGTTATAAAACAATGCGATAGGCACTGTAATTTGAAAAACACATTGAGTATATTATAACAAGGACACTCTTGTTTTGCAACACTATTAACAATGCATTAATTACCAAATAATGAAAACTACTTCAAGCTTTTCCACTATTAGGATCGTTTCTCTCTTATGAGCGTTTAGCAGTTCCAGCTTTCATTTGGTCTCCTAGGATAGCAAAGAATTCTTCATTGCTTTTCGTTTGTCTTAATTTTCTCAAGAACTTTTCAGCAAAGTCTGGTGAATCAGACATTGATTTACGAATAGCCCATAGCTTGTCTAAATGTTCTTTCGGAATTAATAATTCTTCTTTACGCGTTCCAGAACGTCTAATGTCAATCGCAGGGAATATTCTTCTTTCAGCCAATGCTCTGTCTAAATGAAGTTCCATATTACCAGTACCTTTAAACTCTTCATAAATAACATCATCCATACGTGAACCTGTATCGACTAATGCTGTAGCTAATATCGTTAAGGAACCGCCTTCCTCTATATTACGGGCTGCCCCAAAGAATCGTTTTGGACGGTGGAACGCTCCAGGATCAATCCCTCCTGATAATGTTCTTCCACTTGGAGGAATAACCAAGTTATAAGCACGGGCTAATCTTGTAATGCTATCCATCAAAATAATAACATCGCGCTTATGCTCCACAAGACGCATTGCTCTCTCTAATACTAATTCAGCAACTTTAATATGATTCTCCGGAACTTCATCAAAGGTAGAGCTTACTACATCCCCACTTACCGATCTTTCAATATCGGTAACTTCTTCCGGTCTTTCATCAATTAGTAAAACAATTAATTCTGCTTCCGGATGATTATTCGTAATACTATTTGCTATTTCCTTAATCAGCATTGTTTTACCAGCTTTAGGAGGAGCCACAATAAGACCACGTTGGCCAAAACCAACAGGTGCTAGCACATCCATTATTCTAGTAGATACATTTCGCTGTGTTGTTTCTAAATGTATTTGTCGATTTGGATATAGAGGAGTTAGCGCTGGAAAATGAACTCTTTCTTTTGCTGTCTCCGGATCGTCTCCATTCACCGCTTCTACTTGAAGTAAACCAAAATATCTTTCGTTTTCTTTTGGTGGACGAACTTTCCCTGAAACCTTATCCCCATTTCTCAAATCAAACCTTCTAATTTGAGACGCAGATATATAAATATCCTGTGAGCTTGGAGAGTAATTAATCGGTCTTAAGAAACCAAATCCTTCTGACTGAATAATTTCAAGAACACCTTCCATGAAAAAATAACCCTCTTGCTCTGCTCTTGCTTTTAAGATGGAAAAAATCAGTTCTTTTTTTGTCAGCTTGCTGTAATAGGCAACTTTATATTCTCGAGCTAATTCATACAACTCTTTTAATTTCATATTTTCTAAACTAGATATATTTAATCCCATTTTTACACCACTCTTTTATATTTTCAGTTATCCCTACCATTTATTTAGAAATGTGGGAAGGTTAATCTTCTGTTTGAGGCGAAAACTTTTGTGAAGAGAAATTTTGATGCGAGAAATAATTAAGTGAAGGATGGAAAAGAAGATTCCTACTTCTTCTCCAGCTATCGATAAATCGTATCTTTTCGTTTTTATGGCTCTGTTTATGAGAATTCACATTTTTCCAACAGAAAAGAAGGGACCATTTTACGAATAAAAATTTATCTTAAGAGGAGTTTTTATTTTATCCTTCATGTTTCTAATGCTTCTTTCTAAAATCTATCAAAAGCACTCTCTATTTTACCTCCATCTACGAAAAATGTGCAACAAGAATTTTTTTACTGTCTCCTTGTTTCACAATTAGCGGAAGCGGAATATGGATGAAGTCTCTTTTTGATCCTTCTTTTTTAGGATGGCTCGAAAAGGAAGGTACGTGAGGAAGCTTAATGAATATTCCCTTTTTGGAGGACATTGATTCTTTCATCAACGCAAATGGTAAGGGTGGTCCTAACATCCTTTTTTGGTGAAAAAATCACTTTTTATAAGTATCGGAATGTAATGATTAATTATACCTATTCTAACGTAAATTCTCTTCTGCTTGCACATTAATTTTACTTATGACTGGGGGAATATCATCCCCCGCTCATCATTTATACACTTAAGTTAAAAAAAGCTTAGACATGCTTTAAAATAAATGCCCCTTTAAACGCCGTCATCTTGCATTATCCATTATTTATTTGTTCATATTCTTCTTCGGTCATTTTTTCACGCCATATTGTTGCGCCTAAACCAGTAAGCTTGTCTACGATATGACTATACCCTCTGTCTATATGCTCTAGACCCGTTATTTCCGTTACTCCATCTGCCATAAGCCCTGCAATTACCAATGAAGCTCCAGCTCGTAAATCACTGGCTTTTACTTTTGCACCTTGTAAATGAACAGGCCCATTTATAATCGCAGAACGCCCCTCCACTTTTATCGTGGCATTCATACGACGTAGTTCATCTATATGTTTAAATCTAGCGCCATAAATTGTGTCTGTGACCATACTTGTACCATTTGTCTTTGTTAAGAGAGACGTGAATGGTTGCTGAAGGTCTGTTGGAAAACCGGGGTATACCAGTGTTTTAATATCTACTGGTTTCAGCGAATTGTTCGAGCTCACAAATACTTGTTCATCACTTGATTCAATCGAAACCCCCATTTCTCTCAACTTCGCAATGAGAGACTCTAAATGTTGCGGGATTACGTTATCAACAAGGACTCCATCTCCTACTGCAGCTCCAATAATAATATATGTACCTGCTTCAATGCGATCAGGAATAATGGTGTGACGACAACCATGTAAATGATCCACTCCTTCAATACGAATCACATCGGTCCCAGCGCCTTTTATCTTTGCACCCATATTGGTTAGAAGTGTTGCTACATCAATGATTTCCGGTTCCTTCGCTGCATTTTCAATGATGGTTTTCCCTTTTGCTCGCACTGCTGCAAGCATTATATTGATTGTTGCACCGACACTTACTACATCTAAATAAATTCTTGCTCCTCTTAACTCATCTGCCCGAAGATAAATTGCTCCCTGTTCATTTGTTACCTGTGCACCAAGTGCTTCAAACCCTTTAATATGCTGGTCTATTGGTCTTGGTCCAAGATGACATCCGCCAGGTAATCCTATAACTGCCTTTTTGAATCGTCCTAACATCGCTCCCATTAAATAGTAGGAAGCACGCAATTTTTTTACCTTCCCATTCGGCATAGGCATAGAAATCATCGAAGAGGGATCTATTGTTATATCAGACTCCGATATAGATACCGTTCCACCTAGCTCTTCCATAATTTCTTTCAATATTTGAACATCTGAAATGTCAGGCAATCCCTCAATTGTTACTGGAGATTCAGCTAATATGGTTGCTGGAATAAGTGCAACAGCACTATTTTTTGCGCCACTAACCCTAACCGTTCCTTTTAATGGGGATCCACCTGCAATCATAAGTTTTTCCATTTCTAGCTCCCTTCTAAGCCAATGCAAAAGTACAAGTTCTGCTATAAGTTAATCAAGATGAGGCTTGGATGTAGAATCTTGTTTGAATTACTGTTACTTATTATACCAAATATTAAGACTTAATGGAAAAGTATATATGGATGAACTTTACGTTCTTATTCGTTGATAAAGTACAAACATTTTTATTATTACCTATAAAGTAAAACTTCAATCAGTAAGAGATTGTTCAAAAATGCATTTTACATAAATTGCAGATTTTTTTCTGAGGGTACCGCACGACTTTACAGGGCAAATTCTCTGCTGCTTTAGAAAATCTAAATCCAACATTTTATATTTGAAGTATATTCCTTTGCAAGGTCTAGAAAAATTTTGACATAAAAAAGAGGATATCTTTCAAGGGTTGTCCCCTTAAAGATATCCTCTTTCATTTTTTTGAAATTATGCTTTATTTGAAGAACCGAATTCTTTGATTTTGCCGATTACTGTTGCTTTAATCGCATCACGAGCTGGTCCTAAATATTTACGTGGATCGTACTCTTCTGGTTTAGCAGCTAATGTTTCACGTACTGCTTTTGCAGAAGCAATTTGGTTTTCAGTGTTAACGTTGATTTTAGCAGTTCCTAAAGAAATTGCTTTTGTGATATCTTTTGTTGGGATACCAGTACCGCCGTGTAATACTAATGGTAAACCAGTTAAGTTACCGATTTCTTCCATTTCTTTGAAACCTAAGTTTGGCTCACCTTTGTAAGGACCGTGAACAGATCCTAAAGCAGGAGCTAATGTATCAATACCAGTACGTTTAACAAGCTCCACACATTCGTTAGCATCAGCATAAATTACACCTTCAGCTACAACATCGTCTTCTTGTCCACCAACAGTACCAAGTTCTGCTTCAACAGAAACACCTTTAGCATGTGCATATTCTACTACTTTAGAAGTAATTTCAACGTTCTCTTCAAATGAATGATGAGAAGCATCAATCATCACAGATGTGAAACCAGCATCAATTGCATCTTTACATTTTTCGAAGCTTGAACCATGATCTAAATGAATAGCAACAGGAACAGTGATTTTATAGTCTTCGATTAAACCTTCAACCATTTTCACAACTGTTTTGAAGCCACCCATGTAACGAGCTGCACCTTCAGAAACCCCAAGAATTACTGGAGATTTTTCTTCTTCTGCCGCTTGAAGAATTGCTTGAGTAAACTCAAGATTATTTAAGTTAAATTGACCAACAGCATAGCCTTCTGCTTTTGCTTTGTTTAACATGTCTTTCATTGAAACTAAAGGCATATTTCTTCCTCCTTATTTAATGATCGTTCTTTTTTACAAGAGAATCTTTATTAAATTTCCCAAAGGAAAGTTGAATATGTATATAATACCTCAAGTAAACGAAAACGAATCATTCCTTTTAAACTCAATTGTAATCATACCAAAATAAAACAAGAAATGCTATCGTTCAAGCTTTTTTTTCTATTTTGTCACAATTAGTTTTATCTTTTGTCGAATGTATGCGCTTTAAACATAAATTTAATGAATCCAAAAGAAAACCACCAATCTCTACCATTCCCGATTAGTGGTCTTTTTCTCTAAGGGCAATCCCTTAAATATATGTATTTTCCGAGCGATTAATCATTAATGTATTTTTTAACAGCATCTCTAAGATCATCAATATCAAAAGGTTTGGCAAAATGAGTTAGTGCACCGAGATCTTTCGCTTCTTGAATCATATCTAGTTCTCCATATGCCGTCATAATAATGACACGAATATCCTGATTGAGCTTTTTCATTCGCTTTAATATTTCTATTCCATCCATCCCTGGAATTTTCATATCAAGCAACACTAAGTCTGGAAATTCTCTTGTCACTATTTCTAACGCCTGATTTCCGTTTGCAGCTTGAAATGTTTTATATCCTTCCTTTTGAAAAACTTCATTCAAAAGGATTCTTATACCGAATTGATCATCAACAATGAGTATTTTCCCTTTCATAATTGTACCTTCCCTTCAAGTCTAGTTATTTTATGTATTCTCTCGTTTTTATCATAGTTATCTTTCTACTATTTGGTCAACTTTTCCTGCTAATTCCCTTAAATTTTACCTTTTCTATATATTTAATTATAATTAACTACTATATGAAGTGATTTACTGTTAATTTTGATAAAAATGGAGGTTTTTCCAAGTGCTTAAAATGTTTTCCACTCAATTAGGTGGACTATTTAAAAGATTGCATGAAAAAGAAGAGGAAGCAATCGAAGACAGCTCAAGATTATTAGCACAAGCCATCGTAAGCGACGGAAAAGTTTATTTCTATGCGACAAATGAAATGGCTGGCGTAATAGCAGAGGCTATGAAAGGAATGGAGCCGATGCTAAATGCAGAGGAATGGACAAACTCTTCCCTTGATTCAATTACCTCTAACGATCGTTTCATTCTTTTCTCCCGTACAAATGAAGAGGAAGAGATAAACACCTTTGCGAAGACGTTATATGATGCTCAAGTTCCTTATATTTCTATCTGCTCTATTACTAATACTGAAATGGAATCATTAGTGGATTTTGCAGATGTTTCGATCGATTTAAAACTTTCTAAAGGCTTATTGCCTAATGATGAAGGAAATCGATATGGCTATCCTTCCTTAATCGCTGCCCTTTTTGTTTATCATGGCATTAAATTTACAACCGATGAGATTTTGAAGGAATATGATATATAATAGGAAGACAAATGACATTTGATGTTATAAAAATTCACAAAAAGAGGTTATTCTCTAACTAGAATAACCTCTTTTTATTTTAGGCTGTTTTCGTAAAGTTTGTTTCTATTGAAAAAACAGCAATCTTTTTAGAAAACAGTCTTATTTTATTATTTTTCAGCTAAGCGAATAGACGCACCAACAAACTCACGGAATAGTGGTTGTGGACGAGTTGGTCTTGAAATAAATTCTGGATGGAATTGAGAAGCAACAAACCAAGGATGATCCTTTAGTTCTACGATTTCTACTAAACGGCCATCAGGGCTAGTTCCTGAGAAAATAAATCCTGCATTTTCCATCTCTTGACGATATTGATTATTAAATTCATAACGATGACGATGTCTCTCGTAAATAACTTCGTCTTGATATGCTTCATATGCTCTTGTTTCTTCTTTTAGCTTACATGGATATAATCCTAAGCGAAGTGTTCCACCTAAATCCTCTACATCCTTTTGTTCAGGTAAAAGGTCGATAACTGGATGGGTGGTCTCTTCGTTAATTTCAGAAGAATGTGCATCATCCCATCCTAAAACATTACGAGCAAATTCAATAGACGCAACCTGCATTCCTAAACAAATTCCAAAGAAAGGAACTTTTTGTTCACGTGCATATTGTGTTGCTAAAATCTTCCCTTCAATCCCACGATCTCCAAATCCACCAGGCACAAGAATTCCATCTGCATCCTGTAGCAATTCTTGGACATTATCTTTCGTTACTTGCTCAGCGTTAATCCAATCGATATCAATATCTGCATCGAATGCATAACCTGCATGCTTTAATGCTTCCACTACAGAAATATAGGCATCTTGGAGCTCTACATATTTACCAACAAGGGCAATCTTTGTTGTTTTAGAAAGATTGCGCACGCGATCTACTAATTCAATCCATTCTGTCATATCTGCTTCTTTGCATTTAAGTTTTAAATGCTCACATACAATTTGATCAAGGTTTTGCTCTTGTAATGCTAGAGGTATCGTGTAAAGGGTATCCGCATCACGACACTCTATAACCGATTTATTGTCTATATCACAGAATAATGCGATTTTGTCTTTCATATCCTCTGAAATAGGTTTTTCTGTTCTTACTACAATAACATTTGGCTGAATCCCCAAACTACGTAGCTCTTTTACGCTGTGTTGTGTTGGTTTTGTTTTCATTTCTCCTGCAGCTTTGATGTATGGCACCAAAGTACAGTGAATATACATAACATTATCGCGGCCAATATCACTTTTAATTTGGCGAATTGCTTCTAAAAATGGTAAAGATTCGATATCTCCAACTGTACCACCAATTTCTGTAATAACTACATCTGCATTCGTTTCACGACCAGCTCTATATACACGCTCTTTAATTTCATTTGTGATATGTGGAATTACTTGAACTGTACCGCCAAGATAATCTCCTCTACGTTCTTTTCTTAACACGGTAGAATAGATTTTTCCTGTTGTAACATTGTTATATTTCGTTAAATTGATATCAATAAAACGCTCATAGTGCCCTAAGTCTAAATCTGTTTCCGCACCGTCATCTGTTACAAATACTTCCCCATGCTGATAAGGACTCATTGTACCAGGATCCACATTGATATACGGGTCAAATTTTTGAATCGTTACACTTACACCGCGGTTTTTCAGTAAGCGTCCAAGAGATGCAGCTGTAATCCCTTTTCCTAGTGAAGAAACTACTCCACCTGTTACAAAAATATATTTTGTCATTATAATATCCCCCTTGATTTAAGTTTGCTCCAATTCCTCTTTATTTAAGACGAATTAGCTAATTTTTTTAGAGGGGTATGAAACGATTGCGGTTTGCTTCTTTACTAAAAAATAAAAAGCGCTCCACTTACTTTCTACAAGTAAGGGAGCGCTATATTTAGCGAATTTAAGTTCGTTCCTCTTTTTAAGGAGCCCAAAAAAGATTTTACTAGCAACGACTGTAAATGTCAAGACTAGGGAGAATTATTTATCCTCGTCCTCTTCATCATCAAATTCGTCGTCTTCTTCTAATTCGTCCTCATCTTCATCTAAATCATCATAATCTTCGTCGATTTCTTCATCGAAATCTTCATTTTCCGATAAATCATCATCTAATAAATCATCGTCTTCGTCTTCATCCAAATCATCATCCTCATCTAGAAGCTCTTCATCATCTAGATCAGCATCGAAATCATCAAAATCGTCCTCATCTTCGTCTAAGCTATCAAAATCATCGAAATCTTCATCGACTGCTTTTTTCGCTTTTTTCTTCTTCGGTTTTGTTACTGTTACAACATCTTCTTCTGATTTATCTACAGGGTACCATAAGCGAAGTCCCCAACGATTGTCTCCTAATGATAAAAAGCGACCATCAATATTCACATCTGTATAAAATTGTGCTATTTTTTCATTAACCTCTTCTTCACTTAACTCCACTAATTTCGCTACTTCATTCATTAGTTCGTTAAATGCATACGGTGTTTTGCCGCCATTCATAATTTCATGCGCTACATCAATTAGTGACATTTCTTTTAACTCTTCTTTTGTGTATTTATCAACACTCATTCTTTCGCACTTCCTTTCTTATCTACTCTTATCCCCTTCCTGAAAGCTCGGACCAAAATTCAGGTGGAAGTTTCACGTTTCGGGAGTTTATTATTTTTTTATAGATATTGTTCATTATAAAGCCCGTTGATTTCCGCTCCAGTAACTTGCTTTCCTCCACTTCCGCAGAGTCAAGTGTATCCGCTACAATCAACTTAGAATGCTAAGATAGTTTTCATAAAAAGGAAATTCACTTTACAAACAAACCTTAAGGAAAAGCACCCTAGCTAAAATAGTAAAAATACATATTCTCCATTATAAACAAATTTTAGGTGAATATGCTAGTTCTAGTTAAGGTTTATTTAACTTTTCTTTGAAATAGTAGTTTTCCTTCGCTTTATCGCCTATTTTTTGACCTGATTGTTTATTCTTTGCTAGTTTTAAAAAAAGAAGCGATAAAAGAAAAAATCCGATGGAACCTAATTGATGCCTATAAAGGATAGCAAACAAAATTAAATAGAAAAGGATTCCTATCCAAACCAATATTTTCCGCACTGTTAATCCATCCCCACATAAGTAATAGATTATTCTTTCTTCTAGAATAACGATTATATAGAGAGATGTGCAAGTTTCCCGTTTATTTATTCACCATTTTCTAACCACCTATTGATCATTCTTAAAATCAACATTAATAAGCCAAGGTATGAAAGGAATAGGATATCGGCAATACTATCCTTTTAAGGAGGGAATTATCAATGAAGACATTCTTGATTATCCTAAGCATTATTGCCATACTTATTTTCCTTCTCTATATAGATTTTCAATTAGGAAAGAGAGCCCACCGAAAACAAACAGATCGAAAAAGTCATCCTTTTCGATATACTGACTTTCACATCTATTCGGACGGAACAGAACTTTTCCCAGCCCT
>NZ_DALZDK010000037.1:22403-49509 GCF_031978665.1 Niallia sp.
AAGCAAACAGTCATGTCCATATTCTTTTCTATACCATAAAAACGGATAGCATTTCCAACGAGTTTCTAAATCTTTTAAAAGCTAAAGCACATGAAGGGATAGAAGTACGACTTATTTTAGATTGGTTAGGTAGTATGAAAATAAGGAAAAAAATTAGAAGGAATTTAAAGCAAGCTGGTGTTCAATTTGCGTTTTGTCAGCTTCCAACATTTCCTTACCTATTTTATTCCTTACAAGTAAGAAACCACCGAAAAATCGCTATTATTGATGGTAAAGTTGGTTTTATGGGTGGCTTTAACATTGGAAAGGATTATATTCACGGTAACTTCAAGTTAAGCCCTTGGCGTGACTATCATTTTCAATTAACTGGAGAAGGGGTCGATGACTTGCAGCGAGAATTTCTAATCGACTGGTTAAAAGCCTCTAAGATAAATTTACTGCAAAACCGTGTATATTTCCCTATGCAAAAAAAGGGACAATCCAGACATCAAATCATACCTACACAAGGGGTTTATTTAGAAGAGATAATTTGTAATCTGATTAAAAACAGCAAAAATACTCTTTTAATCGCTACGCCTTACTTTATTCCTAACAAGCGAATAATGGAGGAATTATTAAAAGCTTTACATCGAAATGTTACCATTACGATTCTTATCCCTAATAAAGCTGATCATATGCTTGTCAAAGAAGCTGCTTACCCTTATTTACGCAAGCTGTTACGGGATGGGGCAAGCGTATATCAATATATGAATGGGTTTTTCCATGGTAAATTAATAAATGTCGATAATGAAATTATTATTATCGGTTCATCCAATTTTGATAGACGCAGTATCTTTTTGAACCATGAATTAAACTGCTGTATGTATGACCCTATATTTATTAAAAAAATGAATAAAATTACTGCTATAGATCTTGAACAAGCAAAGACATTATCTCTTGAGGATTTAAAGAAGATAAATATATGGAGTACCCTGAAGGAATGGGCTTCACGTCTTGTTGCCTCATTTTTATAAATAATGGTTTGAATTAGGCTTCTTCAGACATTTCGAGAAATATCTGAAGAAGCAACCTATTTAATAATCATAAACCATAATTATCATTATCTTTGAAAAAAGACACTCACCCATTCAAACACACGGTAACCAGCATATATTCCAAAAATACCTACAATACCTGAAAATGCACCTGGGGCTGGGATAGGCAATTTCAATAATCCAAAAATGAATCCAGTTAAAAATCCAGTTACTAAAGCAAGTATCACTAATTTCACAAGCATCTTCCCTTCAAAAGTAGATGCTTTTATTATTTGAAATGATTGTTCGAAATATCCGATGCTTTCTTCAATTCTTATGGGAATTCAAGCCGCAATCTGAGCATCTATAAAAATAGAGGAGAGCCAATTTTAGCTCTCCTCCTTATGTTATTACATTTTTTCTGGTGCAGATACGCCGATTAGGACTAAGGCGTTTCTTAATGTTATTTGTGTTGCCTGAATTAATGCTAGACGTGCTTTTGTTCTTTCAAGGTTATCTGCGTCTAATACTTTCTCGGCATTATAGAAGCTGTGGAAAGTGGATGCTAAATCGTAAATGTAATTTGTAATACGGTGTGGCATTCTCTTTAATGCCGCTTCTCCTACTGCTTGTGGGAATTCTCCTAGTTTTTTCAATAAGTCAAATTCTTTTTCTGCAGTGATCAACGTTACGTTTAATTCATCAGCAAGCTCGATTCCTTGTTCTTTTCCTTGTCTAAGGATACTTGAAATACGTGCATGTGCGTATTGTGCATAGTACACTGGGTTTTCATTGGATTGTGATACAGCTAGGTCTAAATCAAAATCTAAATGCGTATCAGCACTTCTCATTGCAAAGAAGTAACGAGTTGCGTCTAATCCTACTTCTTCTACTAAATCTCTCATTGTAACAGCTTTTCCAGTACGTTTACTCATCTTCATTTTTTCGCCGTCTTTGTAAAGATGAACAAGCTGAATAATTTCCACTTCTAATGCATCTTTGTTATAGCCTAATGCTTGAATAGCTGCTCTCATACGAGGAATGTAACCGTGATGGTCTGCACCCCAAACATTAATAAGCTTTTCAAATCCTCTTTCTAGCTTATCCTTGTGATAAGCTATATCTGGTAATAGATACGTATAAGAACCATCATTTTTGATTAGAACTCGGTCTTTGTCATCACCGAAATCCGTTGAACGTAACCATGTAGCTCCGTCTTGTTCAAAGATATAGCCATTTTCTTTTAATGCGTTTAGTGCTACATCGATTTTTCCATTTTGATAAAGTGATGTTTCAGAGAACCACACATCAAATTTCACACGGAAATCTTCTAAATCCTGCTTTAATTTAGCCATTTCATACTTCAGGCCGTATTCACGGAAAAAGTCAAAACGTTCCTGCTCCGAAACATTTACATACTTATCGCCAAATTCTTCTGCTAGTTTTTTTCCGATTCCGATAATGTCTGCCCCATGATAGCCATCTTGCGGCATTTCCTTTTCCATGCCTAATGCTTGGAAATAGCGTGCTTCTACAGATAATGCCAAGTTATTAATTTGGTTACCAGCATCATTGATATAGTATTCTCTTGATACATCATAACCAGCTTTCTCTAAAATATTGGATAAAGAATCTCCTACCGCTGCCCCACGAGCATGTCCCAAATGAAGGTCACCAGTTGGATTCGCAGAAACAAACTCTACTTGTATTTTCTCGTTGTTTCCAACATTAGTCTGACCGTATTGATCCCCTGCTTTAAGGATGGTTGAAATTAAGTCTGTTAGGTAGCTGTTATCCATATAAAAATTGATAAAACCTGGTCCTGCTATTTCTACTTTTTTAATAGATGCCTTTGTTTGATCAAAATTCTCAATAATGGTTTCCGCAATCATTCTTGGTGCTTTCTTTGCCACTCTTGCTAATTGCATCGCCATATTAGTAGAATAATCACCATGTGCTTTGTCCTTTGGTAATTCCAATATTACCTCTGGAATTTGTTCTTCTGTTGCTAATCCAGCTTTTATCACACTTTGTTTAATTTCTTCTTTCAACTTGTCCTTTATTTGATCTACAATATTCATTCTTACTCTGTCTCCTCCTTAAATGAAATGGTCATATGATACGTTCCATTATTACTGCCCTGCATCTTTAAATCATATAAAATATCTAATGAACCCGTTGTTGCTTGCTGCTCCACTTCTAAGGCAAGCCTCTTCGTATCTGTAACTAGCTGAAAAACACCGTACGGACTTTCATAGCTACCGATTTTCTGTTTATTAATAAGAAAAGGGAGACGCATTTTCACTGCCCCACTTCTAAGGATTAACCCTTCCTTTTCCGTGATTTTGATAATCGTTTTAATGGTGCCTTCTTCTATGATTTCTTCATATTTTATATATTTACTAGTATCTTTTTCTAAGTATTGACCAAACCCAATCCACTCAATACTTTCTTTATTTTTCCCATTATATATATGTGTTGTAACGTGTAATTTTACAGGCACCTGTTGCGCTGATGGTTGAGACAACGACAACACTTCCTTTTCATTTACTGTGTAACTTTATAAGTATAAATTTTTTAAAGGGGAAGTGCAAGATGGTTCCACAAATGAAGGGTAGATATTTAAGAACCACTACTAACAAAACCTACAGGGAGTCCTGTAGGTTTCTTGTTTCTAATAGTTGTTTAACTCTTGGATCGGTGTTTGAATAATTACTGGATTTTTTGAAGGATCTAACCATTTAAGAATCTTCACAACGTTCGCTTCGGAAGTGGCTGTGCATCCGAGGGTGTAGCTATTTGCAATGTGGAAGAAGATTGCGCTGCCTTTATTCGGAATGCGTTTGGTATTGTAGTTAATGACAAACCCGTATTTGTAGGCTGGTACATTCATGTTTTCCGCGCTCTTCCACTGACCCTTAGTTTTCTTTTTGGATTGCCATGTATTATATAGCTTCGATTTTGGATCGTCTACCCACACATCATCATTAGTAATTTTCCGATATGATAATTTTGTTCCAGGGTTCTTTGCTGTTCCAAAGGCAGTTCCAATCGTAAATTTCCCTATAGGTGATTTTTTGCCGCCTTCTTTCATATTAGAAGTGATACCAAGTTTACCAATATGTCCAGCTGTAGTTAAAACCGGAACCCATACTCCTTTAGCATTCTTTTCAAATGTACGAATTTCAGCAGAGGATGTATTATAGCCATTTGACGTGACAAGAATCAATTGCTTGTTTTTCCCTACTGTTTTTAAACCTGCTGCTAAATTTTTGGGAGCTGCTGGTTTTTTCGTTGTTAGGTATTTACTTGATACCCAACCTGTTTTCTTTCCAACCGTTACTTTGCTCCACGTTCCTTTTGTTTGGGTTACTTTTAATGATTGATTCTTTTTAACTGTCGTAACTATCTTGTACGTAGTACCTGCACCGCTTCTCACATTTAATGTACTTGCTGACACGTACATTGTTTTCGTTGCAGTAGTCGCTTTTGCTGCTGGCTTCTTTGTTGTTAAATATTTATTGGACGCCCATCCCGTTTTCTTTCCAACTGTCACCTTATCCCAAGACCCTTTTGTTGTGGTCACGGTCACTGCTTGATTTTTCTTTACCGTCGTGATCACTTTGTGCGAGGTACTTGCTCCACTTCTTATATTGAGCGTGCTTGCTGTAACATATTTCGTTTTTTTACTAGCAGCTTTTGCAGTGTTTACAGTGTGAAAGCCTGTAAATAATACCAATACGCCAATTAATAGAACAAAAATCTTTTTCGCCATTTTACTCTCTTCTCCTATGTAGATAATCTGCTACGTTTCTTTATCAAAAAACTGTAATTCTATGCTTCACGTCAAGTCTATCAGAACATTATTTCAATTCTTTAATAATCCGAATACAAAGAAACGATATTTTCTGTTGTAAAAATAAAGTTTTCATTTTTCTATATTTTAACATATAGACTAAAGATTTACTCTGGGAATTGTTGGTCAGTCAAGAAAGGAGAACACCATAAAAAAACCGATATCTACCATGAGACATCGGCTTTTTCTGGACATAACTTTTTATTATTTTACAAATCCCAAAATCATTTCACGGATTAACTTACTTGCTGTATTTGCTGTTTGTTCTGATGGATCATAGATTGGTGCTACTTCTACTAAATCAGCACCAACTACTTGAACATTAGAACGAGCAATTTCATGAATAGACGCTAATAATTCTTTCGAAGTAATTCCGCCTGCATCTACTGTGCCAGTACCAGGTGCATGCGCTGGATCTAATACATCAATATCAATTGTTACATATACAGGTCTGCCTGCAAGTGTTGGCAGAATTTCTTTTAAAGGCTCTAGTACTTCAAACTTCGAAATATGCATTCCTACTTCTTTTGCCCATTGGAACTCCTCTTTCATTCCGGAACGAATACCAAAAGAATAAACGTTTTTTGGACCAATTAAATTCGCTACTTTCTTGATTGGCGTAGAGTGAGAAAGCGGCTCTCCTTCATACTCATCACGAAGATCTGTGTGTGCATCCATATGTATGATTGCTAAATCTGGATATTTCTTATACATCGCTTGGAATACGCCCCAGGATACTAAATGCTCTCCACCCATTCCAAGGGGAAATTTATTATCTCCTATTACTTTGTCCACAAATTCTTCAATCATATCTAAGCTTCGTTGCGGATTTCCGAAAGGAAGCGGGATATCACCTGCGTCAAAGTATTTTACTTCATCCAGCTCTCTATCTAAATAGGGACTGTACTCTTCTAGCCCAACTGAAACCTCTCGAATTCTTGCAGGGCCAAAACGAGACCCAGGACGGAAGCTAACAGTCCAATCCATTGGCATCCCGTACAATACCACTTGGCTTTCTTCATAATTTGGATAACTTTTAATAAATACATTTCCTGAATACGATTCATCAAAACGCATTGGTAATCACTCCTTTTTCTATTGCGGGACAGCTGACCAATAAACTGCTTAAAGCAGCTATCCCTACTAACAAAGATCCTGAACAAACTTTGGCAAAATAAAGGCTGCTTTGTGCAGTTCTTTCGTATAATATTTTGTTTCTATTGAATGAAAACGACTTTCTGGTACTTGCAATGGATCATATTGCTTAGAACCAATCGTGAACGCCCACATCCCACTTGGATATGTTGGAATATTGGCGATATATAATCTGGTTATCGGAAAGATTTCTTTCACATCTCTTTGTACAGAACGAATTAAATCTCCTTTAAACCATGGGTTGTCACTTTGAGCAACGAAAAGACCCTCATCCTTTAATGCTTTTGCTATCCCCGCATAAAAGCCTTTTGTAAAGAGATTAACAGCTGGTCCAACTGGTTCTGTTGAATCTACCATAATCACATCATATTCTTTCTCACTTTTAGCAATATGCATAAAGCCGTCGCCTACTTGAACGTCTACTCTCGGATCATCAAGCTTACCTGCTATCTCTGGTAAAAACTGCTTGCTATATTCAATTACTTTACCATCAATATCAACAAGCGTCGCCTTTTTGACACTCGGATGCTTCAATACCTCCCGAATCACACCGCCATCGCCGCCACCAACAACTAGGACATACTCTGGGTTTGGATGTGTAAATAACGGAATATGCGCTACCATTTCGTGATAGACAAATTCATCTTTTACAGATGTCATTACCATATCGTCCAATAACAGCATATTTCCCCATTCTTCAGTTTCTACCATATCTAGTTTTTGAAACGGTGTCTGTTCTGTATGTAATGTACGTTTGATTTTCATCGTAATCCCAAAATGATCGGTCTGCTTCTCTGTAAACCAAATTCCCATTATTCATATCCTCCATTCATTTGATTGCTTTAACAAAGAAGAAGATTCTCTAGTTCCTCCATCTTTCTTTTTATACTTCCCAATCAAACAAATAACAAACACGAAAAAAGTATAGTGGATATTTGTAAAAATGCAAAGAAATTTTTTTATATTCCATGATAAAAATGTTTAAAACGCCAATCTTTACCACATACTAGTGCTATCTATTTAGAGTTTAAGTGAAAACGATAAAAAAGAAGGAACTTCAACTAAGGAGGTGTCATGTATTGGAAGTCATTGTAAATAAATTAAAAAACTCTGGAAAGTATTTACGCCTATTAATCATATTGGGGCTCCTTTTCATGATAACCGCAAGCATCATTTTTATCGGTATATATGTATATGCTCGCACGTTAGGACCGCCTCCTCTAGCCGTTTCTCAATCCACTATCTACTACTCAGATAACGGCAGTATTATTGGAGAAAGCAGCAATGGGCAAAAAAGATATTGGGTCTCAATTGATGATATTAGCCCTTATTTAGTGGATGCTACTGTTTCTATTGAGGATAAGAATTTTTACGCCCATCATGGTTTTGATTACAAACGAATCGGGGGTGCCATTTTAGCTGATATTAAAGCAATGGCGAAAGTACAGGGGGCAAGTACGATTACCCAGCAATATGCCCGGAACCTATTTTTAGAGCATGAAAAGACATGGACTCGAAAAATTGCAGAAGCTTTTTATACTCTTCGACTGGAAATATTCTATACGAAGGATGAAATTCTTGAAGGCTATATAAATACAATTTATTACGGTCATGGAGCATATGGAGCAGAGGCAGCGAGTCAATATTACTTTGGAAAAGAGGCCTCTGAGTTAACGCTGGCTGAGGCAACAATGCTTGCTGGCATTCCAAAGGGACCTAGTATTTATTCTCCCTTTTCATCGATGGAAAATGCAAAAAAAAGACAAGGGATTATCCTAAACTCCTTAATTGAAAATGGCTATATAAAGGAAGAGGATAAAACGTTAGCTTTAAATGAAGAGCTCTCTCTCGTAGGAAAATTTCCGAATGCTAGTATGGATACAGCTCCTTATTTTCAAGATGCCGTAAAAAACATTCTCAAAAACGAGCTTCACTTAGATGACAAAACGATTCAATTAGGTGGATTAAGAGTATACACAACCTTAAATACAGAGCAGCAAAAAATTGCAGAGGAAACAATTGACCATACAATAAACAAAGATAGCAATATACAGATAGGCTTTGTTGCCATGGATCCAGCTACAGGATATGTTAAAGCAATGGTGGGTGGTAGAGATTATGAAGAAAGCCCATTTAATAGAGCCATTCAAGCTACACGGCAACCTGGCTCTACGATTAAGCCTTTATTATACTACGCAGCACTTGAACATGGCTTTACGCCAGCTACCATGATGAGCAGCGAGAAAACTACCTTCCGCTTCGATGATGGAAGGGATCCATATACACCACATAATTTTAATAATAAATATGCAGATGGCAATATAACAATGGCCCAAGCGCTTGCTGTTTCTGATAATGTATATGCTGTTAAAACCCATCTATTTTTAGGACAGGATACATTAGTAAAAACAGGGAAAAAGTTCGGCATTACAACCGATTTACAAGAGGTACCTTCTCTCGCTCTTGGAACATCTAATGTTCGTGTAATTGATATGGCAAATGCTTATAGCATGCTTGCTAACGGAGGAAATAGTGTTTCGCCTGTTTTCATTACAAAAATTGAGACAAATGATGGGCAAATACTCTATGAACATAAAGCGAAAAAAGAAAAGGTTTTAGATACGGATTTAACCTTTGTGATGAACCAAATGATGACAGGCATGTTTGACCCTAATCTAAATGGCTATGCATCTGTAACAGGAAGTACCGTCACAAATGATATAACAAGAATTTATGCGGGCAAATCTGGTTCCACAGAATCAGATAGCTGGATGATTGGTTATACGCCACAATTAGTATCTGCTGTTTGGACTGGTTATGACCAAGGAGAACCTCTTACATTAACTGCTGATAAAACGTACGCTAAGAAAGTTTGGGTTCAGTTCATGGAACAAAGCTTGAGAAAAGAACCCATTAAAGGATTTACACCTACAAAAGGAACGGTCGGTGTATATATTGACCCTAAGAGCGGCAAACTTGCATCAGATGCTTGTGGGACAAAAAGAATGATGTACTTTACAAAGGAAACCGTTCCAACAGAATATTGCGCCGATTTACCGAAAGATGATTCCAGCGACAAACCTGCAAATAACGAAAAACCAAAAGAAAAAGTACCTTGGTATAAACGGATTTTGCCTTGGTAGGAGTGAAGATCGAAAAAGCATACTACCACCTAATTTTGGTAGAGTATGCTTTTTTTGTTTGGGGCGGATGGTGAAGCAAGGAGACCTTTCTCTGTTACCTTTTCTTTCGTTCCCTCTTCCAAACGGGCTTAAAGATTCTTGCTCTGTTACCTTTTCCTTCGTTCCCTCTTCCAAATGGACTTAGAGATTCTTGCTCTGTTACCTTTTCCTTCGTTCCCTCTTCCAAACGGGCTTAGAGAGCCTCTCTCTGTTACCTTTCCGCTCATTTCCTCTTCCAAACGGACTTAGAGAGCCTCTCTCTGTTACCTTTCCGCTCGTTTCCTCTTCCAAACGGGCTTAGAGTACTCTCCTCTGTTACCTTTTTACTCGTTCGCTCTTCCAAACGGGCTTTCATACTACCATCCTCTATTCCTATTCTTCCTCCAACCAAACGTCTTCCACATATTTTCTTTTTTGCTGCTTGCTTATTTTCCGATATTCCTTAGATTTAAAAATAATATCAAAATCATAATCTTCCGGATAAAGCTCTGTTCCTTTTATATACAGCTTCAATCGTTTGTGGTTAACTGTTCTTTTTTCTTGGCGAACCTGTACTACATATCTTCCTTGTGCGTCCGGTCCTTGGTAAACAATTCCTATCTCATTTGTCTCTGTAAGAATCACATTATCTCCTTGCTCAAAAACAGGCTCCTTTGAATGAGGTAGACCAACTGATTTTTTCACCAATGATGTTCTAGCATATTTATTAATAACGATTTGTTGCTGAAAATCTGCATCATTTAAACGCTGTTCATGGTGAAAATTCCGATGTGTTTTATACGTTATCTCATGCGCTTTTTCAATGAGCTTAGGATGTAGGCCAAGTTTGCTTGCAATTTCAAACGCTTGGCTTCTTCCACTTTTCCCGAGTAATAGCTTATATGTCGGCCGTAGTGTATCGATATCAAATTCCATTGTTCCATTTAAAAAGCCTTCTGTTTGATCCGCGAATTCCTTCATCTCACTATAATGGGTAGTCGCAAATAAGGTTGCCCCCTTTTGATAAAGCTGTTCTAAAATGACAATTGCAAGGGCCATCCCTTCTCCTGGATCTGTACCAGACCCTAACTCATCCAGCAATACAAGAGAGCGATCATTAGTCGTTCTTAAGATATCAATAATATTTACTAACCTTGAGCTAAACGTACTTAAATTTTGTTCAATGCTTTGTCCGTCACCGATATCTACAAATATATGCTGGAAGATCGCTATTTTGCTGCCTAATTTCGCTGGAATCAACAAGCCCGATTGTGCCATCATTGTTAATAAGCCGATTGTTTTCAATGTTACTGTTTTTCCACCTGTATTTGGCCCAGTAATAACTAAGGCTCGATGCTCTTCCCCAAAAGAGATGGTCAATGGAACAGCCTTCTCACCAAGCATTGGATGGCGAGCTTCTTTTAAATGGATCGTATAGTCTTCTGTTAAAACAGGGGGCTTTGCATCAATCGCTCTACTATATTTCGCTTTTGCAAATAAGACATCATAATAATGCATTGTTTCTATAGCTAAATGAATCGCTCCTTCCTCCGCTAAAAGCTTTTCTGTTAATTCATATAAAATCCGTTCCACCTCGTACTCCTCTGCTAGCTTCATTGTTTCTATTTCCCCTTGCATTTCAGCCAGTTCAATTGGCTCAATAAATACGGTTGCGCCAGATGCCGATGTATCCAATACACTCCCTTGGATTTTAGTTCGGTACTCTCTTTTTACAGAGAGAGTCAGGTGACCACTACGCTCTGATACAATTTTGTCCTGAAGATAACCTGCATATTTTTTGGATTTCACCAATTGGCTTGCTTTTTCTTTTACTCGATCTGTCAAGATGGATAGCTGTCTTCTTAAATAGGCTAAATCACTGGAGGCATAGTCGTCGACATTCCCATGTCTAATACATTTTGCTATTTCTTCTGTAAGTTCCCTAACGTCTGGAATGGATTGGACGTAAAGAGATACATTAGGAGCTGCGTACTCTTTATCACGCATAAACTGCTTAAGCTTTGTGCAATGCTCCAAAAAGGAAATAACAAACGGGAATTGATCTGCTCGAATATAAATTCCTTTCTTTGCCTGATTAAGATAAAGGGACATTTCATCTAATGTATGAATTGGCACACTACTTGATATTTCCAATATTTTAACAGCCTCTTCTATTTCCTTTATCGACTGCTCGATTCTTCTTTTATCTTGCATAGGTCGCAGTTTCCCAATTGTTTCTTTGCCTAAATTTGTCTTCGCAAAAGATTCTATTTCCTCTAAAATCTTATAAAATCCTAATACTTCAAATGTCTGATGATTCATTTTATTCCCTCCTGTTTTTCCTTAAAATGAAAAAAAGCTAGTGTGAACAAACACTCACACTAGCTTTTTGGGTAGACCTATCCGCTATTAGCGGCATTAGGAAATCCTTTGCAATAAAATAAAAAAGCTATGACAAATATGCCATAGCTTTTATCTTCTATTGCTTGCTATGAGGCTTATTCTTAACCTTCCTTGAGATTCGCATGCTAAATAAACCGGTATAATCCCGATTTTTCAACAAAATTCAAGGCCGTATAAAATTAACGGTTAGTTAAGAACACTCACACTCATAAAACAATCTCCTTTAAAAGGGCTTTTTATTTTTACTCCCTTTTAGTTTATCGATTTCCTTTTCCATTTGTCAACCTTTTCAAAAAACTATCCTAACAAGTCTTTTTTCAGCTGGTCTACGGAATTATCCCATAATTGCGAATCATGGTTCTTCAAGAAATCTGCAAGTACCTTTTTTGACTTATCATCCATATGATCGACCATAATATGTCTTTTCATACTTTTATCCATCTTATTTACATGCTCTGGCAGAGATTTATAGCCTCTGCGAATCGAACGGTCTACAGTCATTTCACAGGCTGTTACGCCAGCATAATAAGGCCCTTCAAGCTTACGGTCAATCGTTACCCACACTAACCAGTAAGGCTTTCCATTTGGAACTTCTTCTTTTGTTTTCAAAAATTTGATACCACGCTCTACTGCACTTCTTGCATGCATAGCCCCGATATCGACAATTGCTTCTCCTTCTTCCACATCAATGATAACAGGAGATACATTTTCTAAACTAAGACTGCCGATTCCAAAGCCCTTATGCCCATCCGTTGGGTCGTTTTTGATGATATTAAAACCAATTGTTTTTTTCTTTTTTTCTTCCACTTTCCATACTCCTTTGCAATGTATTAGCTGCTTTGTTGCCTGACTTTGAAGTTGCTAAATTCGGGTGTATAAAAATGACTCTTTTCCCATTTTGTGAATACTATCAATCTGATAGAACAATTAAAATAATAATTGATTAAACAATTGGAGAAAAAAGATTCGTACAAACTCAATCCATGGGAATATTGTATAGCTCGATAATCCTGTAACGATTAATACAATAAATAAAATAGATCCATATACCTCATACTTTGACATTTTTGCTCGTACTCGAGAGGAAACTAAATCTTCAATAATCCGGTATCCATCTAGTGGTGGTAGAGGGATTAAATTAAAAGCAAAGAGTAATAAATTCATATAAACAAAAATTTGAAAAAACGGATATAAATCAAAGTTGCTTCCTACTGGTACATTAAACTTTATTAATATTGCAATAATTATAAAACCAAGAAAAGCTAGTATTAAGTTACTAACCGGACCAGCTAAGGATACCAATACTCCAGCTAGTTTAGGTCGTTTAAAGTAATGACGATTAACCGGCACCGGCTTCGCCCATCCAAACCCAGCAAGCAAGATAAAAATTGCGCCAACGAGATCAATGTGCACGATAGGGTTCAGTGACAATCTTCCCTGCTTTTCGGCGGTTGGATCTCCAAATTTATAGGCTACAAACGCGTGTGCAAATTCATGTATAGTAAAACCTATGACAATAGAAATAATAATATAAGGCAAATCCGCCAAATTTTGCGAAAATAACAAATGAATAGCTCCCCTCTATACTCAGTTTCTATGGATAACGTTTCTTTTCTCTAGTATGTTTCCTTTTAAAATTATACATGATAATAAATTGGAAAGGAAAATTTTCTTTTTCTAGAAAAGAACCAAAACGAATGACATTCTATTCAAATTACATGTTTAAAGACTTGCACTTTTCCAAAAAATATGAAAAACTACTATCAAAAACCTAGGAGGATTTCACATGCCCTATGTAACTGTAAAGATGTTAGAAGGTAGAACAGAGGATCAAAAGAGAAATCTAGTAGAGAAAGTAACAGAAGCAGTTGTTGAAACAACAGGAGCATCAAAAGAAAAAGTTGTTGTTTTTATTGAAGAAATGCCAAAAAATCATTATGCTGTCGCAGGCAAGCGACTAAGTGATCAAGAGTAGCATCTAAAAAAGGTCCTACGAAGCAACTCATTTATTGCTTCGTAGAACCTTCTTTATTAATGAACTGTTTTTTCTTTTAAACTGTCAATATACGCGTAGGCTATTTCTACTTCTTCCTCTGTATATTTTTGCTTTGCCTTTAAAGTAAAAACTTTTTCCTTTACTTCTTCCTTTGATAAGGTATCAAAAAATAGAACGGTTGAAACAAGCTCTAGAAATCTTGAATTCTGCCCATTCATATCTTCAAGACAAGGAGATAAGTTAGGCATCTCAACTTCATTAAGAGCAAGAAACTCTTTTCCATTATCCGTTAACGTATAGCGATATTGGAAGTAGCCTCCTTTTTTTTCTTTTACTTCATTTAAAAATCCCATATTACATAATTCTTCTACTCGCAAGGTTAGTTCTTCTGAATAGGGACCGAAAAAATGAAATTGGTATTTTTCATGAAAAGGAAAATCTAATTTTTTCGCAATATATATCATTTTTTGCAGCTTTTTTCTTCCAATAATTTCGCCCGAAGCAGCAATTGCTTTCATTACTTTGGCATGATCTTTTAACAAATTGGGTCATCTCCTACTCCATTTAATCCTAAGACACACATCTATTGAATATCTAACAATTGACGAATTTGTTTTTTGACTTTCCCTTTGGAACTGTCGTCCTTCAGAATATCCTTTGGAAAATATAGCTTATGATCCGTTCTTCTTTTTCCAGAAATACTATCGACTATTTCAGATTCTCTGGAAAGCTCTCTTATCTCTCCATTTTTCATCAAAAGATGTATCGGCAACCGTTCTTCTTCCTCACCAGGTCGATAAAAATCATATGGAAGATCAGAAGAGGAATCCACAACCAAATAATATTCTGGATCTAATCCCGCTTTTTGGAATAAACCAGATAGCTCCTGAAGCTTCTTATACTCTTTAGCTGGATCAAACTCTACATATTTAAATAGATTTCGATTCATAAACCTGCGACAAAGATCTTTCAAAATGACATCATCTTCTTCTTGCCACATTTGAAAATAATAGAGAATAATTGCCTCATCCAATTTCAAGTAGTCTTCTAAGGATGTCTCTTCTTCAAAAAGTGAGTAAAAATGAATTGGGTGATATTTAAAGGAGTAGAACTGCTCGTGTAAGTATTTCGCTCTATGTAGAATCTTTGTAAGAATTACTTCCGCACTTCTTGTCACTGGGTGGAAATATACTTGCCAGTACATCTGATAGCGGCTCATAATATAGTCTTCTACTGCGTGCATTCCGCTTTTCTTAATAACAGCCTGATCTTCTCTTGGGCGCATTACGCGGAGAATTCGCTCCATATCGAAATTTCCATAGCTAACTCCTGTAAAATAGGCATCTCTTAGTAAATAATCCATGCGATCTGCATCAATTTGACTGGAGATTAAACTAACTACTAGTTTTTCCTTTGAGGTTTTGGCAATGACTTCTGCAACCTTTTTTGGAAAATCCTTCTCTACTTTCATTAAAACCTTATTTACTTCCGTCTTCCCCAGGATAATCCTACGTGTAAATTCTTCGTGATCGAGATCAAACACTTTTTCAAACGAATGGGAAAAGGGACCATGTCCTAAATCATGCAAAAGAGCAGCACATAAAGACAGCAATCTCTGATTATTATTCCATTCTTCTCTGCCTTCAAAGACATCGTCAATAATTCTTCTAACAATTTCATATACTCCCAGAGAGTGATTAAACCTACTGTGTTCCGCCCCATGAAAAGTGAGATAAGTCGTGCCAAGCTGTTTGATTCTTCTTAGACGCTGAAACTCTTTTGTTCCTATCAAATCCCATATCACTCGGTCGCGAACATGAATATAGCGATGGACTGGATCTTTAAATACTTTCTCTTCGTTTAGCTTATCCGTCGAATATGGCATCTTTCTCCACTCTCTTTCGTTCTATTGGCTATTTTTTATACATTCTAGTAATTTAGAGTACACTCCATATTCTAAAGATAGAAAAAGAGGGTTCCGTGTAGGCATTTTAAAAAGGAAAAATTATCTTTTTCTCCATAAAATAACTATCTATTGGAAGCTCCTCTGGTTTAACAAAGACTCTGTTTTTTTCATTGTTGTTTGCACGAAGATTTCAAAAAATAAAGTATTTCTATTATTTTTTTAACTTCGTATTGATTTTATCCATTAACTCTTCTTCTGTTAATGCAGCTAGTGGACGATTATTGACAAAAGCAAATGTTTTCTTACGACCAGGACCACAATAAGATTGACAACCTATGTCAATTTTTGCATCTGGATCTATTTGCTTTAAACGTGGTATTAACGTTTTTAAATTTACTGCCTGACAATCGTCGCAAACACGAAATTCGTTTGCCATTGGGACAACCCTTTCTATACATGCTCTCCAATAAAGTTATCAACTATCTAATCGACAACTTTCTCATTCATTACTATATGGTATTTTACCCCTTCTCCACTAGCAATGCAAGATGCAAAAGATTGTAAAACAGTGACGAATTTGTGGAAAAAATCCGCCACTACTACAGCCTTTTTTTCTATCGGCTAAGACAATATTTTTATAAACCCATTTCATTCTCTATATTAATTAGTCAATATGCGTTATAATTTCCTCTTGAATATAGGGAGGTTACGAAATGAACAAAAGTAGACTATTAGTAATGTGCAGTATTGTTCTCGCAATGCTTATTGCCTCTATTGATACGACCATTATGAATACAACTATGCCTATTATTGCAGAGGAACTTGGAGGTACAGAATTATACGCCTGGTCTTTTGCTGCTTATATGATCGCAAGTACGATATTATCGCCTATTGCGGGGAGACTTTCTGATCTTTTCGGAAGAAAGAAACTGTTTGCTTTCGGTATTATTGTCTTTTTAATTGGGTCACTATTATGCGGAATCTCATCGAACATGCCTCAATTAGTCATCTTTAGAGCCTTGCAAGGGATGGGTGCGGGATTTATGATGCCATTTCCTGCTATCATTGCCGGTGATCTTTTTTCGATTGAAAAAAGAGGGAAAATCCAAGCTTTGTTTACTGGCATGTGGGCTTTATCTGCAGTATTAGCTCCAACACTTGGTTCTCTTTTCGTAGAGTTTATGAGTTGGAGATGGATATTTTACATTAATTTACCAGTATGTATTATTGCACTATTAACCTTAATTCCATATAAAGAAGTCTATCAGCCTAAAAAGGCACAAGTAGATTATATCGGTGCCGTACTCTTTGGAATCGGAATAACTTGTGTATTACTAGTTACCGTGCTAGAAAGTTATCTTTTTATTTTTGCTATAGTCGGTACCCTTCTATTAATCACATTTTATTTCTTTGAGAAAAGACAACCTTCTCCTATTGTTCCATTATCCATTTTTAAGAATAAAACAATCACTTGGATTTTTCTTAACGGATTTGTTGGAACATTGGCTTTGTTTGGAACATCAAGCTATATTCCTTTATTCTTACAAAATCAAGCTGGGCTTTCTGTTCTATGGAGCGGGGTTTCTCTCCTTGGTATGTCTGTAGGATGGATGGCTATGTCTGTTCCAGCTGGTAAGTGGATATTAAAATATGGCTATCGCATTCTATTAATAATCGGAAATACATTACTGTTGCTTTCTGGAATTTTATTGGTGTTATTAAATGAATCACATGGATTTTGGTACGTATTTATCCTCATGATTGTCCAAGGACTAGCATTTGGTTTACTAAGTACTGTCGGTATTATCGGTGCTCAAACTCTAGTTGGAAACCATGAAAAGGGTATATCTACCTCATTCTTTATGTTTTGTCGAAACATGGGAACGGCTATAGGTGTAACCGTAATGGGTTCATTGCTAAATAGCGGCGGCACCTTTATGGATGGCATTCACCATCTCTTCCTATTTGGATTTATTGTAAGTATTTTCGCCTTTATTTCTGCCTTCTTTATTCAAAATGGCGGATCCTTAGTAAAGAAGCGAGTGTAAAGATTTTCTCATTCCAATATATATCTAAAACAGCCGACTTGGATCGGCTGTTTTTTTTAATCCTCTTTATCCGCTAATTTTTCTATTTTCTAAACTAGAAAAAAATCTACTATCCTTGTATTTCTTTTGTATAAACAAATAAGTTTCTGGAAAAGATGAAACTAGAAATATTTATTTATCGTGATTAAGTTGGGAGTTGAGCTAGAATGAAAGTTAGACAAGACGCATGGTCGGAAGAAAATGACCTATTATTAGCAGAAACTGTTTTGAGACATGTTAGAGAAGGAAGCACACAGTTAAACGCCTTTGAAGAAGTTGGGGATAAATTAAATAGAACTTCAGCAGCATGTGGATTCCGCTGGAACGCAGTCGTTCGTCATCAATATGAAAAGGCGCTTCAGCTTGCTAAAAAACAACGAAAGCAACGCCAGCGTATTTTAGGAAAAGATCAAGGTGGCAAAAAGAAACTATTATATTCACCGCCAGTTCCGACAGTCGATGATTTTGAAGCACTTACCGTTTCCACTAGTTTAGAAATGGGTTCGATGGAATTAGACGCTTTGGATGCTTTTGTTACAACAGAAACATTAGATACAAATGTTACTAGTCCAAAAGAAGAAGAACTTGCAAACTATCAATCAGAAGAAGATGCACAGGCATTTCCCGTATATGAAGCGGAAAAAGCACCCGCCTATCCAGCAGCGAACTACAGCCAAGCTGGTACACTGAATTTCGACGCCGTTCTTTCCTACTTACAAAATTTCCGAAATGCACCAATACAGCTGGAAATCTTAAAAAGTGAGAATGAAAGATTAAAACGAGAAATGGCAACAATCAGAAGTCGCAACAAAGAATTAGAAGATAAACTCCATCATATCGAAAATAACTCAGAAACAATGCAAGAAGATTACGAAACACTCATGAAAATCATGAACAGAGCCCGAAAACTCGTAGTACTAGAAGAAGACGAGCGCCCAACCAAATTTAAAATGGACAGAAACGGAAACCTCGAAAAAGTCGCAGAGTAATTAAAAAGCGGAAGCGCCTGGTTATCAGCGTACAAACTGGAGGGCTCCGACTGAGATAAAGGAAACACGGTGAACGCTAGTGAACCGATGTTGACTTATCGTAGGGAGGAGACTGAAGTTTGCTAGCTGATAGGCGCTGGAGCTGGATTGACTATAAAGCGGAAAGGGACCGGTTAGCGGCGTGTGGGGTGGAGCGACATTTCCTGAGATATAGGAAACACGGTGAACGTCAGTGAACCGATGTTGACTTATCGTAGGGAAATGTCGTGAAGCCCATCAGCCGCTGGTCCCTTGGAGCTAGTATGTTAGGAACCAGAGCGTAGAAACATGTCTCAACAAAAAAGAGAGAAGATTTAGGAGTTGGCAGCACATTCTCGATTATAAATAGAGGATAAGGAAAGGGATTTTAATTTACGAAAATTCCCTTCCTTATCCTCTTTTTGACTTTTAACGAAATGCCTGCATAATTTTCTCATTTCTCTCCACAACGCGATCATAATAAGATTCAAACAATGATAGCTCTTCTCCTTGTAATTGATCTGCAAATAAAAACTCTGCATGATCTTTTAACGCAAGGAGCAATTTTGTCATTACTTGATCAACTGTTAGAGATATTCCTAATAGTTCTGATAAAGAAGCCATTACTTCTGGCTTTATTTCTGGATAATCAAATTTCGTCGTCTCTCCTTGAAGACCCAAAGAGTAAAACTGTTTGATGATTTCCGCTCTTTCCTGCCCGCTTCCATTTACGCAAAGATAAATCTGAACAGCCACTCCGCTTCTTAAGCGTCTCTGAGATATTCCTGCAAACTTTTTTCCATCAATGCTTAAGTCATAGCTGCCAGGACAATAGGAACCGATAATTTCCCTTGCTTCAATTGTCTTTCCATAATCCTGAAACATATATTTAATCAATTCAAACATCGTTTCATAGCCACTGTTAATATCAATTCGTCTCTCCTGTTCTGGAAGAATAAGAGAGATATTTAGCACATCTTTATCTAAAACGACAGCAAGTCCACCAGAATTGCGGACAATAGATTGATAACCCTGCTCTTTTAAAAATGCTAACGCATCTTTTAAGTGGGGTAGCCTCGTATCCTGTATTCCTAGCACAATCGTCTGATCATGTACCCAAGTTCTTGCAGTAGCTGGTACCATCCCGCTTCCAACTGAAGAACATAAAGTATCATCCATGCCAAAGGAATGCAATGCCGATACATGTAATCCTGTTGTGGACTGATCAATCATTCTCCATTTATCTTGTTTTAATAAACTAGTATTGCCGACCATCACTTAGCTCCTTCTGTTTTAGCAACCATCTATCCTATTTTTTAGGGATATAGCCTTCTTTATTCATTAACAATGATTTATTATAACGAAAAAAGAACTATTTCTAAAGCTATCTTTTGTTTTTTATGTAATGGAATGTAAGAAGATGTTCGTTTCATTTCACTCCAGACAGTTGCTTAGAAATTTTGCTAGAGAAACGGAAAGCAAAGAGAAGAAATAAGGAAAAACCTTCATCTAATTGCTTTTACTTAATAAAGGACTTCAGTCACCCAAATTTTGTAAATAAAAGTATTGTTAATGGCCGTTTTTTCGGTATGTACAGTGAACTTAGGAACGGAACCTAAGAAAAAGGAAAGTGCATAAGCTATTTTGTAGTCAGGAGTTATATATCCATTAATCGTTCCTCCATATATTTCATTTGCTATTGAGTCTGCCCATACTTCAGATTCCCATAATGTGTCAAAAATAATGTCTTCTCTTTTCCATTTCAATTCCATCCCATGATAACCTCCTCAATTAAATTATTTTCTTTTCATGATATGTAAATTTAAGCATATGAAAAGGTGAAGACCAAACAACAAAAATCAAAAAGGACGCCTCCCAAGCTTTAAGGAGACGCCCTTCTTTTAAAAATTACTTCGTTAAACTTTGTCCTGCAGTAATTAATGCTAATTTATAAACATCTTCTTCGTTACATCCGCGAGAAAGATCATTTACAGGCGCATTTAATCCTTGAAGGATTGGTCCAACTGCTTCAAAGTTACCTAGTCTTTGTGCAATTTTATAGCCAATATTACCAGCTTCTAAGCTCGGAAATACAAATACATTTGCATCACCTTGAATTGGAGAATCTGGAGCTTTTTGTTTTGCTACAGATGGAACAAATGCAGCATCAAATTGGAATTCACCATCAATTACTAATAATGGATCTCTTAATTTTGCTTCTGCTAATGCTCCTTCTACCTTTTCTGTTTCCGGTGATTTTGCAGAACCCTTTGTGGAGAAGCTTAACATTGCAACACGTGGGTCAATATCAAACATTCTTGCTGTTTTCGCACTTTCCACAGCGATTTCTGCAAGATCTTGGCTGTCTGGAGTTATATTAATTGCACAATCAGCAAAAACATATTTCTCATCTTCACGAACCATGATGAATACACCAGAAGTCTTTTTTACGCCTTGCTTTGTTTTAATGATTTGTAAAGCTGGACGTACAGTATCAGCTGTTGAATGAATCGCACCACTTACTAAGCCATCTGCTTGGTTAGCATATACAAGCATTGTTCCAAAATAGTTTTCATCTAGAAGAATTTTACGCGCGTCTTCTTCTGTTACTTTTCCTTTACGTCTTTCAACAAAAGAAGCAACTAGTGCATCAAATTGAGCATATTTTTTTGGATCATAAATTTCAGCGTTTTCTAAAGAAACACCAAGATTTTTTGCTTTTGCTTGGACTTCTTCTATGTCACCAATTAAGATAGGAATTAAAATTTTATCTTCTGCTAAACGACCAGCAGCTTTCAAAATTCTTTCATCTAGTGCTTCTGGGAAAACGATTCGTACGTTTTGACCAGTTACTTTTTCTTTTAAACCTGCAAATAAATCACTCATTAAATTTCTTCCTCCTTTTTATGTACACTTAATAGGATACTCTACCACGATAAAATTTCAAGGAATATTCCTTACTTTCTTTTCTATTTTTATACCCATATTCACTTTATACAATCTGATATTTCCCTATATTTATCTTCCTTATACTTTTTTGTACTAATTCAAACTTCTTTTTCTAGAAGACACAATTTGTTCACATTTATCTCAAGGTTTATTCCGTTTGTATCTGGAGAAACTATGATATAGTTATTTTGTATTTAACGTTTTAACTAAGGAGTGAACATATAAATGAGTGAAGCAGCAAAAACATTAGATGGCTGGTATTGTCTTCATGACTTCCGAACTGTAGATTGGACAACCTGGAAAATGTTGCCTAGCGAGGAAAGACAAGAAGCGATTAATGAATTTTTAGGACTATTGGAAAAGTGGAACGTTGTTCAGGAAAGTAATAGCGGTAGCCATGCACTATATACAATTGTAGGACAAAAGGCAGACTTTATGATGATGATTCTGCGCCCGACTATGGAAGAATTACAGCAGCTAGAAACAGAATTCAACAAAACAAAATTAGCTGAATTTACGATTCCAGCACATTCCTATGTGTCTGTAGTAGAATTAAGTAATTATCTACCTTCTGATTCAGATAGTGATCCGTATGAAAATCCATACGTAAAAACAAGACTTTATCCGATTCTTCCGACATCAAATTATGTATGCTTCTATCCAATGGATAAACGTCGTCAAGGAGAAGACAACTGGTATATGCTTCCTATGGAAAACCGCAAAGACTTGATGCGTAGCCATGGGATGATTGGCCGACAATATGCTGGAAAAGTAAAACAGATTATCACTGGATCCGTTGGTTTTGATGATTATGAATGGGGAGTAACATTATTCTCTGATGATGTTCTTCAGTTCAAAAAATTAGTATATGAAATGCGTTTTGATGAAGTAAGCGCCCGCTATGGTGAATTCGGCTCTTTCTTTGTAGGAACACTTCTTAAACAAGAGGCAATTACAGAATATCTACACGTAAATGCATAAAATGGAGTAGTTCTCTAAATAGCTAAACGGCGAGAGATAGTTGTTATCTAAGTCGGAGTAGAAGCTTATTAGAGAACACTCCATTTTTTAGATTCTAATAAAGCACATTGATTGTGCAACACACTTTCCCTCACCTGCTCCTAAACGACCTTCTATCAATTTAAATTGTTTAGCTTCAAAAGCAACAAGCTTCACCGAACTTAACCTTCCTTATTAACTCTTCTATTAAATTTGCATCTCCTTGTCATAACTTATTCTTTTTCCTCATAGGATGAAATAGTGAGCGATGACCTATGAATGAAATAACATTCACCGTCTACTTCTTATCACTAATTTTTATGGTCAACTTCGAAATGATGGAAGTATGTTGTGAAGATTGAATAGAAGACTATGGAGGGATGAAAATGAGTCAGTCTAATTATGGGAACTATGGTTATCCACAGGGATACGGGACTTATCCCGGACAAATTCCTACCTATGGAAATCAGCAAATGTATCAGCCACAAGCACCAATACAGCAAGGAGCACCTACTCCTGCTCCTACACCTGCACCAAGTGCAACACCTACTACACTACCAGGGCAGCTGCCACTTGAAGCATCTTATATCGAGAATATTTTACGCCTTAACAAAGGGAAAATTGCAACGGTATATGCAACATTCGAAAACAACAAAGATTGGAATGCAAAAATTTTCAAAGGAATAATCGAAGCAGCAGGGAGAGACCATCTTATCTTAAGTGATCCCCAAACTGGAAAACGTTATTTAATTCCAATGCTATATATTGATTACGTTACATTTGATGAAGAAATTGAGTATGAATATCCGTATGGCGTTGCAGCACAAAACCTAACTACATATCCGCCTAGATAATGTTAAGCTCATAGTAAAAAGGAAGGGATCATTCCCTTCCTTTTTCACATCCATTTCCAAACAGCAATAATAACTAATAACCAAGCTGTCAAAAATGCTACACCACCAATTGGGGTAATTGCTCCTAGCACTCTGATTTGGGTAACAGCCAATACGTAGAGGCTCCCTGCAAATAGAATAATTCCAATAAACATCAGCCAGCCTGCCCAGTTTAACAAGCTGCTTTCTGGGAATTTTCCTAAAAGCAAACCAATGATAATTAGTCCAGTACTATGAAACATTTGATACGTTACCCCTGTTTTCCAGGTCTCAAGGTATTTATCTGGAATTTTCCCTTCTAACCCATGGGCACCAAATGCTCCTAAAGCAACGGATAATAGTGCATTAATTGCTCCGATAATGATAAAAGCTTTCATTTTTATCTCCTTGTCTAAAAATCAAATAAGGAATCGCCATTTCCTTCTTCCATTTTTATTTTATTTGTTTGTATTGTTTGTTTGGGAATGGTTATTGGTGCTTGAACAGCTTGGAAGGATGGTTGCTGAACAGGTTGTTGATAAGCTATGCTTTCTTTTCCTTCTTGTTCTAAAACCAATTCGCATAAGGATTTAATCGCGTAAATTCTTTCTCGTATTCTTGCATCCGCACTGCTTGTTTTCGCTTCTATTAACTGATCCTCTATTTTAGCTAATAATTGCTGGATTGTTATATTCATTTCATCCCTCCTTTTGCTTGGAATCGAAGACATTCTCGTCCCGATGCTCTTTTTACTTCAATGGATGGCATCGTTCTTCCTTTAAATTGAAAAGCCTTACAACCTTTAGGAAAATGACTATCCCATGTAACATAGTAAAATTTACATTTATAGCAATTCACCTTATTCTGTTCCATTCGATACCCTTTCTAATCCCATAAGAACGAAGCTACACACCTTAGCAGTTAGTTTTTATATTAGCTGTTACTGCATATGTAGATTTCCTTCATTATATTATTCTTTTTTAAAAAAATCATCTAAACACCAGTTTATTGGAGTTTTCCCCCTATTTTCAAGCATTCTATTAATCGTAGAAAAAGGTTTGCTTCCTAAAAAACCTCTATGTGCAGAAAGCGGGCTTGGATGTGTTGATAAGATGATGCCGTGCTTTTCCTGATTAATAAAGGCAAGCTTTTTTTGAGCTGGATTGCCCCATAATACAAAAATAACTGGCTCTTCTCTGTCATTCAACATTTTTATCACTTGATCTGTAAATACTTCCCATCCTTTTCCACGATGAGAATTAGCTTCTCCTGCGCGAACAGTTAAAACCGTATTTAACAAAAGTACTCCTTGATCTGCCCAGCTTTTTAAATAGCCATGATTGGGGATAGGACAGCCCAAATCATGGTGCAATTCCTTATAAATATTTTTTAAGGATGGCGGTATTTTCACCTCTGGCTTAACAGAAAAGCTTAAGCCATGTGCCTGATTAGGACCATGATAAGGATCTTGTCCTAAAATGACTACCTTTACTTTTTCGTAAGGGGTATACGATAAACTATTAAAGATATCTCCACGTTTTGGATAAATAGTAGTTTCTCTGTACTCTTTTTCTAGAAATGCTTCTAATTGGATAAAGTAATCCTTTTGGCGCTCTTGCTCCAGTAATTGTTCCCATGATGTAGCCATACCTTCTCCTCCTTTATTCTCCGGCAAAACTAACTTGAACAGTATACCCTAGCCTTCCATAGAATTCCTTCAATATTTTTTTTGCATTTTCTTCTGCCTTCCCTAAAATCCCTTGTTCTATTGCCTCTTCCTCCATGAGTTCTTTTGCTTCATCCATTAAACTATAGGCTTCTTCCCATTTCACATCCCCTCTAAAAATACCAGAAACAGAATAGGTTTCTACTTCATCAAAATCAATAGAGGGCTCCTGAAGAAATTCTGCTTTAGCCAAATGAATATGGATGCTTTGCTCTTCTTCGTCAATTTCAAGTTGATCTTCTGTCATTTCCGATAAATCTACTCCAGCTGTAAGGGTTCCAGGTACAACCAACAATATTTTCCGCTTTGTTCCAGGTACATTCGTTTCAATTTCTTTTCCAAAAATCTCATTATCTTCTTTTTCTAGGATTGTTTTCACAAAAGCTTGAGAGGTAGCTAATGTTGAAAGATCCTTCATCTGCTCTATATAGGAACTTGATTTTACGACCGATTCCTTCGGAAAAGCAACCTTCCACAGCCCAACTATTCCGACTAGTAAAAACACTATTAAAATACTTAAAAAAAGCATAATTTTTTTATTTATCCGATTCTTTACTCTATATAAACCAGATTGGGGAAAACGAATTTCCCTTCTATTATTTAACTCCATTGTTGTGCTTGCTTGTTCCTTTTTTCCTGCGCTAAGCTCTCGATTGATTTGTTTTTTTTCTTTCTTGCTTACCATTTGACCCTCCTATTTCTATTATTCTGTGCCTTTATTATATAGGGAAATTTGTCGATTGTGGGGATATTTGTCTATGTATAATTTCCCAATTAGCAAACGATGAAAATATTACCAGCAAAAAGGACGTTTCATCTTGGTTACAGGAGGCTATATAAAAAACATAGATAAATTCCACTATATTAGGAGGTTATCAGTATGTATAAAGTTGAAGTAGTAGAAAATGGTGTACAAGCTAGCAATATCATTAGCGCACTAGAAAACCAAGGTTACAAGAAAGAGAATATTTATATTTTTGCACATGATAAAGATCGCTCAGAAGATTTAACACTTGCAACTGAAACAGGGAATGTGTCTATGAAAGAACAAGGTCTACTTGACTCCATTAGCAATGTTTTCCGAAAAAGAGGAGACGAATTGCGTTCGAAGATGCAATCAGTCGGATTAACGGAAACCGAAGCATCCAAATACGAGGAAGTTTTAGATACTGGTAAATTAGTTATTGTTGGTTCTCTCGAACAATAAGAAAAACCCTGCGTTGTATTTCCCAACGCAGGGTTTTTCTATCTAACCTAGTAATTGATCGTAAAGTGTTTTTGCATATACAGCATCATTCGTCTCATGTATTAACGCTCTTCCATCCTTAAAAAATACTACTCTGTTTGTCTCTAACTGAACAGATAGCAGAAAAGGATTTTGCCTCACTGTATACCCTTTCTTTTGAAAACTTTCTGCCAGTTGTGGAAAAGGGATATTTTTCGGATTAGAAGGACGTATCTGTACCGTCTCCCTTCCACATAAAACGGCTACCTTCGTCTGATTTTCTTTTTCCAGGAAAGGATAGGTACGATTTTCTCCACATGTAGGACAATCAATTCTTTTCGCTCGGCTAACCTTTATATTTTGATATTCATTTTTCCATAAATCAAAAATCAAAAAGGTTCCACGTAATGCAGCCTTGTCTCCAACTAATAGCTTTAGTGCTTCGGTTACTTGATGGGAAACCACTAGTTGAACGGATGGGGCAATGATTCCTACTGTATCACAGGTCATTCCAGTAACCGGTATGGTTTTCATTAAACAATGCAGGCATGGTGTCTCTCCTGGAATTATCGTATAGCACATACCTGCACTGCCTACACATGCACCATATATCCAAGGAATTTCATGCTTTATTGCCAGGTCATTCAGCACCATTCTTATTTCCATATTATCGGTCGCATCTATTATTAAATCCGTGTTCTTAGCTAATTGTTCCAATACCTCTACTGTCGCTTCTCCGACAATCCCTGTA